>NZ_LPVS01000078.1:0-45310 GCF_014843905.1 Mesorhizobium silamurunense
GCGGCGGCCAGGCGCGCGGCGCGCGCCGGCGGCGGTCCGGGCACCCAGCTCACCTATATCAAGCGCAAGATCAACGTTTATGAGGTCCTCGACGAGGAAGGCCTGGCGCTGATCGAGAAGAACACCGACACGGTGCTGGAAGAGATCGGCATCATCTTCCGCGACGACGCCGAGGCGCTCGCGCTGTGGAAGGAGGCCGGCGCCGAAGTCAAGGGCGAGCGCGTGCATTTCCCCAAGGGGCTCTGCCGCTCGCTGCTCAAGACCGCACCCTCCATCTACACCCAGCATGCGCGCAACCCCGAGCGCTCGGTGCAGATCGGCGGCAATGCGACAGTGTTCGCCCCGGTCTACGGCCCGCCCTTCGTGCGCGACCTCGACGGCAACCGCCGCTACGCCACGATCGAGGATTTCCAGAATTTCGTGAAGCTCGCCTATATGGCGCCGTCAATCCACCATTCGGGCGGCACGGTGTGCGAGCCGGTCGACGTGCCGGTCAACAAGCGCCACCTCGACATGGTCTATTCGCATATCCGCTACTCGGATAAACCGTTCATGGGCTCGGTGACTGCGCCGGAACGAGCCGAAGATACGGTGGCGATGGCCAAGATCGTGTTCGGCGACGATTTCGTCGAGAACAACACGGTGCTGACCAGCCTGATCAACGCCAATTCGCCGATGGTGTTCGACGAGACCATGCTCGGCGCGCTGAAAGTCTATTCGCGCCACAACCAGGCTTGTATCGTCACACCTTTCATCCTTGCCGGTGCGATGAGCCCGGTGACGGTTGCCGGCACGCTGACGCAGGTCCTTGCCGAAGTGCTCGCCGGCGCCTCGTTCACGCAGCTGATCAGGCCCGGCGCTCCGGTGCTGTTCGGCACTTTCGCCTCATCGATCTCGATGCAGTCGGGCGCGCCGACATTCGGCACACCGGAGCCGTCGCTGGTCTCCTATGGCGCCGCACAGCTCGCGCGCCGGCTCGGCCTGCCGTTCCGCACCGGCGGTTCGCTGTGCGCCTCGAAGATCCCGGATGCGCAGGCGGCCTATGAAAGCGCCAACACGCTCAACTCGACCATCCTTGCCGGAACCAATTTCGTGCTGCATTCGGCCGGCTGGCTCGAGGGTGGTCTCGCCTCCTGCTACGAGAAGTTCATGATGGACATCGACCAGCTCGGCATGACGCAGAAATTCTCCGAGGGCGTCGACCTGTCGGAGAACGGGCAAGCCATGGACGCCATCCGCCAGGTCGGTCCGGGCAGCCACTATCTCGGCTGCGACCATACGCAGGCGAATTTCCAGACTGCCTTCTACCGCTCCAACATCGCCGACAACAATTCCTACGAGCAGTGGCTGGCCGAGGGCGAGAAGACGGCGCCGCAGCGCGCCAACGAGCTGGCCCGCCGCTGGTTGGAGAGCTACGAAGCGCCGCATCTCGATCCGGCCATCGACGAGGCGCTGAAGGACTTCATTGCCAAGAAGAAAGCCTCGATGGCCGACGCCTTCACTTGAAAGGAGCCCGAGTCAGGCCGGGCTAAAGTCGCCAACATCATTCACAAGGAAGTCTGGCGGAGCGCGTTCTCCGACCCGGACCGGAAGGGATGATTCTTTCGCGCGGCACGATTGAAGGGATCGCGGCCGCGCTTGCCGCCCATGGCCTGATCCTTCGGGGCGGCTTCCGCTTCGCCAGCGACGAAGCCGCGCCTGCGGGACTTTCGGGTGCGCCCGCGAAGTCCGCGCTCCTGGTCGGGCAAGCGGGCGCGGCGCCTTGGCCGCATTTCCAACGCTGGCTCGAGGGGCAACCGCACCCTATCGCCAATCCGCTCGACACCTGGTCGTGCGAGATGATCGGCGCGGTCGCGCAAGAATTCGGCGCCCGCGCGGTGTCGCCATCCGATCGCCCCTACCTGCCGTTCCAGCAATGGGCGATGCGGGCGGAAGGGTTGAAGCCGTCGCCGCTCGATATCCTCATGCATCCGCAATATGGGCTCTGGCATGCCTATCGCGGCGCGCTGCTGTTCGAGGAGGAAATTTTCCTCCCCGAACCTCGGGAAGCGATTCATCTGTGCGACACATGCGTCGAAAAACCCTGCATGAAATCCTGTCCGGTCGACGCTTACTCGGCGGAGGGTTTCGCACATCAAGCCTGTCTGGCGCATGTGCGCGGCGCCAACGGCTCTCCTTGCCGAACCGGCGGCTGTCTCGACCGCAACGCCTGTCCGTATGGCGCCGACTATCGCTATCCGGCCGAGATCCAGGCTTTTTACATAGCCGCGTTCGCCGGCCTGTGAGCGGTCCTCGCGTCGCACGGAATCTTGAATGCGATTGAGATGTCGTGGCTTGCCCTGACGAGCGGCGCGGATATCTATCGCGGGGCAGCAAGCGGAGCGGGCAATGACGAAGCAGGACATCGAGATCAAGACCCAGGACGGCACGGCGAAGGCGCGGCTGTTTCGTCCAGCCGCACCCGCCAAGGCCGGCGTCATCCTCTACATGGATATTTTCGGCCCGCGCCCGGCGCTCGACCTCATGGCCGAGCGCCTCGCCGAGCATGATTATGCCGTGCTCGCGCCAGACCTGTTCTATCGCAGTGTGCCCTATGGTCCGTTCGATCCCAAGACTGCGTTTGGCGACGACAAGACCAGGGCTCAGCTGACGGCGTTGAGTGGCGGCACGACGCAGGGGATGACAATCCGCGACGGTGCGGCCTTCCTCGACGCGCTCACTGCTGAAGGCATTGATGGGCCGGTCGGCGTCGTCGGCTATTGCATGGGCGGGGCGCGGGCGCTGAATGCGGCGGCAAGCTATCCCGACCGGATCGTTGCGGCCGCGAGCTTCCATGGCGGCAATCTGGCGAGCGATGCCGCCGACAGCCCACACCGCAAAGCGGCGTCGATCAAGGCGCGGGTCTATGTCGGGGTCGCCGGCGTCGATCGCAGCTTCCCGCCCGAGCAATCGGCGCGGCTGGCCGAGGCGCTCCGGATCGCCGAGGTCGACCATACGATCGAGAACTATGTCGGCGTCGGCCATGGCTGGTGCGTCAAGGACCACAGCGTCTACGACGAAGTCGGCGCCGAACGCCACTGGAAGCGGCTGTTGACGTTTTTCGGCGAAACGCTGGGCTGAGGTGTGCCGATAATCAGGTGATGCCGGCCTGCAAGCGGCGGCCTCCTGCGCTTCCGGGTCTCACGTGCTTTAAGTCCGCTCCGCTCCGGTTCTCGGAAGCCACCACTTTGGTCGCTTCGCGCCCGTCTTCGACTCCGGCTCGGCCTGACCTGAATCTCGACACACTTCGTCAGCTGGGCTGACTGGCTCCGCAAAAAAATCTTTCCATCGTCCCAAGGATTGGCCATTAGCCTTCGTCCAACGGGCAAATGACGGCGATGATGCTGGACGACAGCGAAGCCTCCGATGCCGAATTGATCGGGCGGGCGAGGGGCGGAGACAGGGGGGCTTTCGGCAAACTGCTCGAAAGGCACTATGGCTTCGTCTATCGCGCCGCCTATCGCTGGTGCGGCCGCAGGGCCGACGCGGAGGACATCGCCCAGGACGTCTGCGTGCGGCTCGGCCGGGCGATCCGCGACTATCAGGGCAGCGGCGCCTTCACGACATGGCTCTACGCCATGACGCTGAATGCGGCGCGCGACATGATGCGCAAGCGTGCCCGCGACACGGCCAAGACCGAGGCCTTTGGCACCTATGCGCTGATTGCGGGGGAGGGTACGGCGGAAGCCCAGGATCCTGCCGAGGCGCTGTGGGTGGCGGTGCGCATGCTGCCGGACAAGCAGCGCGACGCGGTGCTGCTGGTCTATGGCGAAGGTCTCAGCCACGCCACGGCGGCCGAGGTGATGGCGATCTCGGAGACGACAGTTTCCTGGCACATCCATGAAGCGAAGAAACGGCTGAAGGCGCTCATGCGTTCAGCCGGGGAAGTGTGACCATGGCCGACGACAACGAACTCGAAAGGCTGAGCGACATCGCAGTGCCGGCGCCCGACGGCGAGGCGAAAGCTCGCGCGTTCGCTGCCGCGATGACCGCCTTCGACTGGCAAGAAAAAATCTCGACCGCCCCCCAAGGAACTGCGGCAGGCCTTCGTCTCACGGAGCGAGCACAAATGCTCTGGAGAGAGATCATGCAACGGAAACTCATTGCCACACCGGCCATCACCGCGCTGGTTGCGCTGCCAATCGCCGGATATGCCGCTTTCGAGATGTTGAAGGAGCAGCCGCCCGTCATCGGCGGCAACGGGAAGGTGACCGAAACGGTGGCCGACAAGCCGGCGGCGCAGAAGCCTGCGCCGAACCAGCCTGTGATCAACGAACCGCTGGCCACAGCGCCCGCCAAGGAGAAGAAGGCCGACGCCGATAGTGAAAGACGCGATGAGGCGCAGGTTGAGCCTGCATCGCCGCCGAAGCCGGTGACCGAGGTCGACGGCCTGGTCAAGCAGGAAATGATGCCCGAGGCGCTGCCTGCGCCGGCGCCGGCTGAGACAGCTGGCGGCAAAGCTGCGGCGAGTAACGGGGCGGTTCGAATGGGCTTTTCGGCTCCGGGTGATGCAGCGAAGCTGAAACGCGCGCCTGGCGCGGTCGCCGATTCCAAGCTGATGGTGCAGCCCGTACCCATGCCGGACCAGATGCAGCCGCAGGAGGAAAACCGCGACCGCATCCAGACCTTCAAGACCAATCCGGTTCACGAAGCCGCCCAGGATCCGGTCTCGACTTTCTCGATCGATGTCGACACGGCGTCCTATTCCTTCGTCCGGCGCTCGCTGAAGGAAGGCATTCTGCCCGACCCAGACACCGTCCGGGTCGAGGAGATGATCAACTACTTCCCCTATGACTGGAAGAGACCGGATTCGGCTGCGACGCCGTTCAATTCGACCGTCACTGTCATGCCGACGCCCTGGAACGGGCGCACCAAGCTGATGCATGTCGCCATCAAGGGTTTTGACGTGAAGCCGGCCGAGCAGCCCAAGGCCAATCTGGTGTTCCTGATCGACGTGTCGGGCTCAATGGACGAGCCAGACAAGCTGCCGCTCTTGAAGTCGGCCTTCCGGCTGCTGGTCAGCAAGCTCAAAGCCGACGATACCGTCTCTATCGTCACCTATGCCGGCAATGCCGGCACGGTGCTGATGCCGACGAAGGCGGCGGAGAAGGAAAAGATCCTTTCGGCCATCGACAATCTGGAGCCGGGCGGGTCGACGGCCGGAGAGGCCGGCATCAAGGAAGCCTACAAGCTTGCGCAGCAGTCCTTCGTCAAGGACGGCGTCAACCGCGTGATGCTGGCCACGGACGGCGATTTCAACGTCGGCCAAACCGATGACGACGACCTGAAGCAGCTGATCGAGAAGGAGCGCAAGACCGGCGTGTTCCTCTCGGTGTTCGGCTTCGGCCGCGGCAATCTCAACGACCAGATGATGCAGACCATCGCCCAGAACGGCAACGGCACGGCGGCCTATATCGACACGCTTGCCGAGGCCGAGAAGGTGCTGGTCGAGGACGCGTCCTCGACGCTGTTCACCATCGCCAAGGACGTGAAAATCCAGGTCGAGTTCAACCCGGCCAAGGTCTCGGAATACCGCCTTGTCGGCTATGAGACCCGCGCCTTGAAGCGCGAGGATTTCAACAACGACCGTGTCGATGCCGGCGACATCGGCTCCGGCCATTCGGTGACCGCGATCTATGAGATCACGCCCAAGGGCAGCGGCGCCGAGCAGGTCGATCCGCTGCGCTACGGCCAGGCGAAGGTCGACAATGGCGGCGTCGCCAATGCGGACGAATATGCCTTCGTCAAGATCCGCTACAAGCTGCCGAACGAAGACGTCTCCAAGCTGATCACCACGCCGGTGACGGCCGCCAACGAAGTGTCGTCTTTTGACGAGGCGGGCAGCGACCAGCGCTTCTCGGTCGCGGTCGCCGCCTTCGGGCAGAAGCTGCGCGACGAGGACCAGACCGCGAATTTCGGCTATGACCGCATCCTTGAGATCGCCAATGCGGCCAGAGGCGCCGATCCGTTCGGCTACAGAGCCGAATTCCTGTCGCTCGTGCGGCTCGCCTCGTCGCTGGGAACCAACAAGTAGGACGTGCGGCGCATTTCTTGAACAAAAAGGCCGGCGTTGAGAACCGCCGGCCTTTTTGCCGATCGTTAAATTGCTCGGCTTTTCCGGAACTTCATCGCAATGCCCTCCTGTTAGTCAAAGCTGATAGACGACTTTGAGGGGATGGAATTGCATATCACCGGGAACGTGGCGTCGACTGCGGGTAACCCTCAGGCGCGAGCACCGTCCGCGCCATCGGCTGAATCCGCAGGTATCAAGAACGATGTCGACGCGGCCCGCAACACGGCGCTCTCAGCGCTCAACAACGACCGCTTCCGCGCGATGCTGGAACAGATCAGCGACCCGCGTGCCTCCGGCGAGCTGATGGCGATGGGCGCCGGCAACAAGAACAGCGTCGCTACCGACCTCAATACGGCACTGTCGCGTTACGCCGAAAACAGCGAATAGAGCGGGCCAGCTTTAAGCGCGGCTGCGCCGGCGCTCACGACGACCTTCGCCAGCCTCGGCTGAACCGGCCGAGGCGATCTTGTTGCGCATCGGGCCGATGCGCTCGACGATGGTTTCGACGGTCGGACGCGCCGACTTTTTATGCGCGTCGAGCGCCTTGCGCATGGCGGCAAGGTGGGCGAACGAGGTGCCGCAGCAGCCGCCGACGATTTTTGCGCCGGCATCGACCGCTAACCGGACATAGTCGGCCATCAGCTCGGGCGTGCCGGAATAATGAATCTCGCTGCCGCGGAATTCCGGAATACCGCAATTGCCCTTGACGATCACGGTCGCTTCCGGCTTCGCCTCGGTCATGTCGAGCAGCGAGGACAGGATATCGGCGGCACCGACACCGCAATTGGCGCCGACGCCGAGCGGAGCTTGCGACAGTCCATCGGCGACGCCATGGATGTCCTTCGGCAGCAGCCCCATCATGGTGCGGCCGGCGGTGTCGAAGGAGCCGGTGTAGGTATAGGGCAGGCCGACGCGGATCGCCGCTTCGGCCGCGGCGCGGATCTCGTCTGGCGCCGACATGGTCTCGATCCAGGCAACTTCGGCGCCGCCGGCCTTCAAGCCTTCGATCTGCTCGGCAAAGGCATCGACCGCGTCCTCATAGGTCATGGCGCCGAGCGGTATCAGCAGCTCGCCGGTCGGGCCGACGGAGCCGGCAACAATCACCTTGCGGCCGGCCTTGTCGGCGACCGACCGGGCAATCTCGGCGGCGCGCTTGTTCAGGTCGCCCACCCGGTCCTGAGCGTGATGCAGCTTCAGCCGGTGGCGGGTGCCGCCGAAGGAGTTGGTCAGGATGATGTCGGCGCCGGCATCGACGAAATTCTGATGCAGCGTGGCGATGGTGTCGGGCGCCGTCTCGTTGAGCAGCTCGGGCGCTTCGCCGGCCTCGAGGCCCATGGCGAACAAATTGGTGCCGGTGGCGCCGTCAGCCAAAAGCACGCCTTTTTCGGCAAGCAATGCGTCGATCGGATTGGTCGCGGTCATGGCTTTGCCTTTCGTATCCTGAATTCGGATAACGATATAAAGAAGTCTTTATGTCTAGTCAATGAACTTCCGGTCGCAACAGCGCGCCGAACAACCGCCTTTACGGCCTGGGAATGATCTCGACCTCGATCTCGGTGCAGACGCCGCCATTGGTCGGGTAATGGTCGACCGAGCAAGCGGTGACGACGACGAGCAGGTCTTGTTCGGCTCGCAACGTCACATAGCCGCCGGGCGGATTGATCGAGGCCTCGACAACCAGCGTGCCGTCCGGCTGCGGCATGGAGTTCTGGAAGAGGTCGACCGGGTCGGGCGCGAAGGGCAGTTCGATGCCTTCCGTGCTAAGCGCCTTCATCAGATTGTCGCGGCAGTTTGGATGGTTCGGCAATCCGGCCCGTTCATAAAGTGCGCTGTCGCAGGCAGGGTAAAGCATGTCGTGCGGCCCGGGCGAGGCGTCCTCGATCAAGGTCAGCATCGGCTTGCCGGCGGCGCTGTAGAAATGGTCGCCGGGTTTCGGAAACAGCCTTTCTGTGATGTCGCGGGTCTGTGAGGTGGTCAGCCAATCGAGCCTGCCCTCGGTCGAGAAGGCCCAGAGGTCGGAGACCTGCTGGCCCTTGGGATCGATGATGCGGATGCGGTCGCCGGCCTTGACGCGAAAGGAGCGGCCGGATTGCGGCGGAACGACAACACGATCTGGTTCTTGCATGGATTTCCCTGAAACGATTGTATGCGGCCAGACTGCTGGCCGCATGCCAGGATGACGACGATCGCAGCGTTCAGACAGAGCCTGACGGGAAGGACATACCGGCCAGCTTTTGCGTGAAGCTCGCCGTCTCATGCGCGTTGATGTCGGCGGCGCGGATCAGATTGTCGAAATGGCTGGTCAGGGTGCGGACCGGCTGGGTGGCGTTGAGCACCAGATACATGTCGCCGACATAGATCGCGGCGCGGTAGGGGCCGAAGATCGTGTAGGGGATCGAATAGCGCATGCGGCCGTCGTAGAGGAACAGGCGGAAGGTCGGGTAAAGGTCGTCGAGCAGCGTTGCCATGTGCAGCAATTGCCTGCGGCGTTCGACTTCCGGGAAACGGTCCCAGACGCCGAGACCGCGCGCGAAGATCTCCAGCGTATGACGCGGCATGCAGACCTCCATGTCGGTCTCGGGCCGCCTGTTGTAGTCGATGCGGTATTGCGTTTCGCCGGCCTGTGCCTCGCGGCTCTTGTTGGCAATGCCGGCCTCGTATTCGACCAGCGCCTCGGTGCGCAGGAGGTCCGGAATGCCCGCCGGCACGTAGCGGATCTTGGTGCCGACCGCCTCGGCGTGCCATTTGGCGAGCAGCGTGCGGTCGAAGCCGTCCGGCGCCTCCTCGATTTCCAGGCTTTCGCGAATCTCGCCCGTGACGCCTTCGTCCTGGCTCAGACCCAGCAGCCAGTCGAGCGATACCTTGAACTCGGCGGCGATGTTGAGAAGCGTCTCGGCGCGGGGCAGGCGCGTCGAAGCGCCGGACAGCAGCTGCGACAGCGCCGAACGGTCGATACCGACGGCCGTCGCGAAGGCCGACTGGTTTAAGTCGGAGCGTGTCAAGAGCAATTTCAGGCGCTCCCGAAAGACCGTCGACAGATCGCGCTTGTCCATCACGTCACTCCTGTTCCGAGGAGGAAAAATTTGCGCTGCGGCCTTTCTGACGGCCGCTCAGGCGCAAATGAATCCCCAAGTTTGTTTACAAAGTATAACACATGCGGCCAAGAATGCGCATTCGCAACAGTTTGTGCGCTTTGTCGCGTTGCGACAACGGCAGGCTCCTGACACAATGTTGTCAGGAATCAAACTGGTTCCGGCGACTGGAAGGCAGTGGTCGATAGCATGACTGGCATAAGCAAGAGACGTAGCAGCACACCGGCCGTGGAATGGCCGACGGTATTCCTCATACTCTTCTGCTATGGCGCCTGGCTCGCCACCGGCTTCCTGCTCTGGTCTTCCTATCCGCTGCTGGCGCTCGCAACCCTCACGTTGATACTGGCCCTGCAATCCTCGCTGATGCATGAAGTGCTGCATGGCCATCCGACCCGCAACGCCAGGATCAATGAAGCCCTCGTCTTCCTGCCGATCGGCTTGGTCTGGCCGTTCCGCCGCTTCAAGGCGATCCATCTTCGCCATCATGCCGACGAGCGGCTGACGGATCCGCTGGACGATCCGGAAAGCTATTACCAGGCGCTCTGGATGCATGAGGAAATGCCGCCGGCGATGAAGTTCCTGCTCAAGATCAACAACACCATGGTCGGCCGCTTCTTTCTCGGCCCCTGGTTGTCGTCGATCGGCTTCTTCATCGACGACGTCAGGCAGATGGTCGCGGGCGACAGGGCGATCCGTAAGGGCTGGCTGCTCCATGCCATCGGCCTTGCCGTGGTTGTGCCGATCGTGACCTTCGGCTTCGGCATTCCGCTCTGGCTCTACATTCTGGTGCCGGTGTGGCTCGGCCAGTCGCTGATCTCGGTGCGCACCTATGCCGAGCATCAATGGTCGGAGCACCCGGAGGGCCGCACGATCATCGTCGAGCGGTCGCCGCTGTCCTTCCTGTTCCTCAACAACAACCTGCATTTCGTGCACCACAAGAGCCCGACGGTTGCCTGGTACAGACTGCCGAAGATGTTTCGCGATCGCCGCGAAGAATGGCTGCGGATGAACAATGGCTATGTCTATCCGAATTATTTCGCGCTGATCAAATCCTTTGCCTTCAAGGCCAAGGAACCGGTGGTGCATCCGGTGCTGCGCCGCGCGCCCGGACTCGGCCGCGCCTTCAAGCCGCGCATCAGAGCGCGTAATGTGAATGGACTTGGAACGGCCCCAGTGCCGGCTGAGCCGCCGAAGGAGTGATCTCCGCGACAGCGCTGCCGGCACGCGCTATGCTGGCGCGGGATCTCAATGGTTTCTTCAACCTCTGGACATGGCGGTCAGACTGACGCATGAGTGAATTCATTGCGGCCTTGCCGATGTATGACTGGCCCGAGGTGAGGGCTGAGGTCGATGCCCAATGGGCACGGCTGCGCGATGCCATCAGGCAAAGAGGCATCGAGGCGCCGGAGACCGTCGTGCGCGTCAATGGCGATCTGCCGCCGGTGCCGGGCGGCATTCGCGATGCCGCCGGCAAGATCATTGCGGCTGACCCCGCGACGCTGCCGCCGGACGAACTGAATTTCCCTAGCCTTTGGCTGCATCCGGCGCTGCTTATTGGGCAGACCTGTTGGGGTCCGATGGAATTCGGCCTGTCGAAGCATGTCCAATTAGTTGGCCAGCCGAGTTATGATGCCTATGAGGGCGGTAAGGGTGAACTCTATTCAAGTGCCATCGTCATGCTTGCGGACGGCGGGATGTCGGTACCTTCGCCTACAGACGGTCGGGCTGTAATCCCGATCGATCTGATCCGGGACAAACGATTTGCCTTCAACAGCCTCGATTCAATGTCAGGTATCATCGCCTTGTCTCGCGACCTCGAAGACATGGAAGACATAGAGTTTTCGCAACACCTGCAAAGCGGCGGCCATCGCGCCTCGATCGTCGCCATCGCCGAAGGCAGGGCCGACATCGCCACGATCGATTGCGAAAGCTGGGCATTGGCGCAGCGTTTCGAACCGGCGGCCCAGCGCGTGAAGGTCGTCGGCTGGACGGCGAGGCGCAAAGGCCTGCCGTTCATCACCGCCCTGTCGACGCCGCAAGAGACCGTAGCGGCTCTGCGTGAAGCCGTCGCCAGTCTCGGATATGCTCAGCCGAGCAATCGTTCGTCGAGCGGGTAGGCTGAGAGCTTTTCGTTGCCGGTATCGGTGATCAGGATCTGCTCCTCGATCTTGACGCCCTCGCGTCCGCCCAACCGGCCGATATAGCTTTCCACGCATAGCACCATTCCGGGTTCGAGCACGCCGTCAGGCGTGTCGTCCGTCCAGTCGCTGGCATGCGGCAGAGTCGGATACTCGTCCGCCAGTCCGACGCCGTGGTAGAGCACGCCGTAGCGTGTCGGGAAACAGTCGCCAGGCGGCACCGCCGAGCGTTCGACGAGATCGCGGAAGGAGATGCCCCGCCGCATCAGGCTGGTGTTGTGGGCGATCTGGTCGGCGGCGATGCGGAACAGGTCGCGCTGCTCGTTCGTCGGTCTGCCATCCCCGCAAAGCCAGGTGCGCGAAAGATCGGCGCAAAATCCATAGGGGCCGATGAGGTCGGTGTCGAAGGCGACGAGATCGCCGTCCTCGATGATGCGCGACGAGCATTCCTGGAACCAGGGATTGGTGCGCGGCCCGGATGACAGAAGCCGGGTCTCGATCCATTCGCCGCCACGCGCGATGTTGCCGCGATGGAGTTCCGCCCACAGTTCGTTCTCGGAGATGCCGGGCTTCAGCGCCGCTTCCATCTCGCCCATCGCCGCCTCGCAGGCGACAATGGCACGGCGCATCGCAAGGATTTCGTCCGGCGATTTGATCAGGCGCGCATTCTCCATCACCGCCTCGCCATTGCCGACCGTGATGCCGCGGCGGGCGAGCTCGTCGACGCCTTCGGGATTGATGTGATCGACAGCGATGCGGCGATTGCCGCCGCCGTGCTCGGCAAGGAGCTCGGCGATGCCGGCCGCCCAGCGGCGGACCTTTCGGCCGGTCAACTCGCCGCTGTAGAGATACATCCACGACACCGCCGGCCGCACCTCGTCGACGACGCCCGCATGATCCGATAGATGCTGGCAGGAGAAATAGTCGAACAGCACCACCGGACCGTCTGTCGCCACGAAACAGTGGCGGGTCGGATTGTGTGCGACCCAGGGCTGCATGTTGGTCGAGTCGGTCGCGTAACGGATGTTGACAGGGTCGTAGAGCAGGGCGCCGGCATAGTCGCGGCGCTTGAGCTCGGCGCGAATGCGTTCAAGCCGGAATTTTCGCATGGCAGGCAGGTTGGGAGCGGCAATGCCTGCCGCTGCCCATTCGGCTTCGGCCTGCGCGCCATAGCCCAGCACATGCTGGTTGAGCGCGGCAGCCTTCTCGCGGGACGCCGCGCGCAGCGCGTCGACCGAGCCCGGTTCGAACGGCATGATCTTGCGGTGGCGGCCGAAGCGAAGTTTGTTCATGCAGTCTCCCAGGTGCTTACTGCGCCGTCATCTTGCGCAGCCTGGTGATCGTCACCTGGCGCGGTGCGCCCCCCAGCAACTGCGGCACCGCGATGCGCCGATGGACGGTGTCCATCACATAGCCGGCCTTGGCGATCCTGTCGAAAATGACCGAAGCCGGTTCCTCGTCATCCGCCAGGACAAGCACGGCAGGCTCGCGGATCGACTCGGCGAAATCGGGGATCTCGTCGTCGAGCACGACGAGATCGGGATCGACCAGACGGAGATTGCCGATCCAGAACCAGCTCGACACCACTGTGCCGACCGGCCCGTTGGCCGCCAACTGGCGATGGAGCGAAGCGTAGTCCATCCGCACGATGCCACCGCGGTTGTCGCCGCCGTGGACGTGCATGTACCAGCTCACTGGCAGCACCAGGATGGCGATCACCGCGCCGACAAAGACGATCGTGGCTTGCGTCTTCCTGCCTCGTTCCCCCATCGCGTCCAGCCGCATGGCAAGCGCAGCCGGCAGCAGCACAAACACGGGAAGCATCCAGCGATCGCGAAATTGCGTCACGCCGCCCGCCAACACCACCAGGAGCGTGATCAGCAAGGCGAAGGCGATCGCCCGCCAGACCAGCTTCTCTGGCCACGGTGCGGTCTCGGGCGGCGGTGCGGGTTTCCCGCGTGCCAGGAAAAACGCGACGGCAAAGATCGCCGCCGGAAGCCCGGCGAAGTTGAGTATCGCATTGCCCAGGCCGAGGATGCCGCCAGACAAGCTCTTTGCTACGCTGCCGCCCTCGGCGACGCCCAGGCCACTGCTGTGCGCCAGCAGATCGCTCAGATGCGTGAGGCTCCAGTAGAATGTCGGCAGGCAGGCAAGGATCGCCACAACCACGCTGATCAGGAAACGGCGATCGAAGATCGCCTCACGCGTTTCGCGAAGCGACAGCGCCGCAAGGAACAGCGCGGCGAGAAAGATCACCATATTGTATTTCGACAGCATGGCGGCGGCCGTCGCCAGGCCGAGCAGCACATAGGCGGCTGTCGAGCGCCGTTTCTGCAGCTCGACCAGCGCCAGGAGCAGCAGCGACGAAAAACAAAAAACCGCGACCGAGTGGGTGAGGGCATGCTGCATCTCCCACGCGATCTGCGGAAAAAGCAGCAGGCCGAACATGGCGGCGGTCGCCGCACGGTTCGAGTAGCCCAGGCGGCGCACCGCGGCGAAGCACGCGATCAATCCGCCTGCCAGCAGGGCGTATTTCACGATCTTGAGCGCAAGGACGTCGGTTCCGACCAGCGATGCGGTGAGGATGCCGAGCCAGGTGTATAGAGGCGGCTGCGAGCTGCCGTAGCCGGCCGCGAGGAAGCGCATCGCCATCAGCTGCTCGGAGTCGTCGACGCCGACACCGGTGCCCATAAAGTGCGACGAGAACGTCATCACCACGATCTGGACAAGGCAATATGCAAGGGCAAATGCGATTGCGGCGCTGAAGGGGCCGACCCGTTCATCGCAGAGCCAGTCGGTCCATTTCTCCAGCTGCCGCAAAGGGGTCGTCGTCTCATCTGGTGCGTTAGTGGCCGGTTGCTATATAGCCGACCACCCACACGATCCGAAAGCGGTGCCGGACCTTATGTGCGCATCTTTTCGCCGCTCGGGTCGAAGGGTGGCTCGACATTGATGCGGGCCGGGCGGCGATGGCCGAGGATCTCGATCTCGAACAGGCCGGCGCTCTCGTCTTCCGCGAGGGCCGCCGGCACATAGCCTTGCGCCATCGACTTCTGCACGTAATGCGCATAGCCGCCCGAGGTCACCCAGCCGACGACGCGCCATTCGCCGTCGACGATGCCGCGTACGGCCGAAGCGCCTTCCGCGGCCTTGGAGCCACGCACTTCCTTGCCGGTCTCATCGAAGCGCGGCGCACCGTAGCCATGCGGCTTTTCCACCGTGCCGTAGTCCTTGCTGACCTTGGCCCAGATCGGCTCGTCGCCCATCACGTCGGCGTCGGCAGCATCGACGATGAAGGAGACGCGGCGCAGCTTCGGCCCTTGCGCCTGCTCCTTGGCAGCTGCTTCGCGGCCGATGAAGTCGTTCTTCTCCAGCTTGATGAAGCGGTCCATCGAACCTTCGAACGGCCCATAGATCGGCCGCAACTCGCGGAACCAGGTCGGGAAGTTCTTCTCCAGGCGCATCGACAGCAGCGCGCGCATACCGAAATCGACGAGACCGAATTCCTCGCCGGCTTCCTTGATCGCCTTGTAGACCAGGCGCTGATAGGCCGGCGCCATCCAGATCTCGTAGCCGAGGTCGCCGGTGTAGGTGATGCGGTTGACCATGCAGGGCGCTCCGCCGACCGCCATCTCGCGGAAATCCATGAAGCGGAAGGCTTTGGTGGAAACGTCGACATCGACCAGCTTCTGCAAAAGGTCGCGCGATTTGGGGCCCGCAATCGACAGGCCCACCAGCGTCTGGTCGAAGCGATGGATGCGCACCGATCCGTCCTTCGGCAGATGCTTCTCGAACCAGCGCATATGGTATTTCTGCGCGGCCGACGAGCCCCAGATCATGAAGCTGTCGTCGCCTGATTTGGCGATGGTGAAGTCGCCGATCAGCTTGCCGAATTCGTTGACCATCGGCGTCAGCACGATGCGGCCGGTCTTCGGCATGCGGTTGGTCATCAGCCGGTTGAGGAAATCCTCCGCGCCCGGGCCGGACACCTCGTATTTGGCGAAGTTGGCGATCTCGGTCACGCCGACCTTCTCGCGCGTCGCGCGCACTTCCTCGCCGATCGGACCGAAATCGTTGGAGCGATGGAACGAGACGATGTCCTTCGGCTCGGTGCCCTTGGGCGCGAACCAGAGCGGGGTTTCCAGACCCCAGCTGTCACCCATGACGGCGTTGTTGGCGAGCATGGTGTCGTAGAGCGGCGTCGTCTGCGCCGGACGGGCGGCAGGCAGTTCCTCGTTCGGGAAGCGGATCGAGAAGCGCCGCGAATAGTTCTCGCGCACCTTGGCGTTGGTGTAGCGCAGGCTCGCCCATTCGCCGAAGCGGGCGACGTCCATGCCCCAGACGTCGAAGCCCGGATCGCCATGCACCATCCAGTTGGACAGCGCGAGGCCGACGCCGCCGCCCTGGCTGAAGCCGGCCATGACGGCGCAGGCGCACCAGAAATTGGTCAGGCCCTGCACCGGGCCGACCAGCGGGTTGCCGTCGAGCGCGAAGGTGAAGGGGCCATTGATGATCTGCTTGATGCCGGCCTTCTCGATGCCGGGGAAGTGCTTGAAGCCGATCTCCAGCGACGGCGCGATGCGGTCGATGTCGGGCTGCAGCAGTTCATGGCCGAAATCCCAGGGCGTGTTGACCGGCGACCACGGCTTGCAGGCCTTCTCATAAGTGCCGAGCAGGATGCCGTTGCGCTCCTGGCGAGTGTAGATCTCGCCCTTGAAGTCGAGCACGCCGATCATCTCGCGGCCAGTCGACTTGTTGAATTCCTCGACCTCCGGCATCGGCTCGGTGAGCAGGTACATGTGCTCCATCGCCAGCACCGGCAGCTCGACACCGACCATGCGTCCGATCTCGCGCGCCCACAGGCCGCCGCAATTGACGACATGCTCGGCGTGGACCGTGCCCTGCTCGGTGACGACGTTCCAGGTGGCGTCAGGCTGTTGCGTCAAGTCGACGACACGGTTGCGCAGCACGATCTCGGCGCCGAGTTTCTTCGCCGCCTTGGAATAGGCGATGGTGGTGCCGGAGGGGTCGAGATGGCCCTCGACCGGGTCCCACATGGCGCCGACAAAATTCTTCTCGTCCATCAGCGGAAACATCGCCTTGGCTTCCGAAGGCGTGATCAGCTCGGTGTCCATGCCGAGATAACGGCCCTTGGCGTGGGCAAGCCGCAGGAAGTCCATGCGCTCGGGCGTATCCGCCATCATCACGCCGCCGGTCAGATGCAGCGAGCACGACTGGCCGGAAAGCTCCTCGATCTCCTTGTAGAGCTGGACGGTGTAGGCCTGCAACTTGGCGACGTTCGGATCCCCGTTCAGCGTATGGAAGCCGCCCGCCGCATGCCAGGACGAGCCGGAGGTCAATTCCGAACGCTCGATCAGCATGATGTCGGTCCAGCCGGCCTTGGCGAGATGATAGAGCACCGAGCAGCCGACGACGCCGCCGCCTATGACAACCGCTTTTACGTGGGATTTCATGAAGATAGGTCCGTTTTTGTAGAGACTGAGTCGGGTGAGCAGGGTCCCCCCTCCGGAGGGAGAGGAAGGGGGCCGGTTGGAATAAGCTCACGCCCTTCCTCTACCCCGTCGATCGGGGGAGAGGTGTCGAGCGAAGCTCGACGGAGTGGGGGTCGACTATTCATCAGCCCAATACAGATGATCAGAAGTCGGTCGGCGCGCCGCCTTCGGCGCGGCGCTTGTCGACGAAGTCGTTGAGCTCCTCGCGGACGGCCGGGTCCATATAGGGCTCTTCGTAGGCGGCCAGGCGCTCCTTCCATACCTTGTTGGTCCGCTCCAGCGCCGTCGGCGAGCCGGCTTCGACCCAGGTCTCGAAGTTGCGCCAGTCGGAAACGATCGGCGAGTAGAAGGCGGTCTTGTAGCGTTCCTGCGTGTGCTGGGTACCGAAGAAATGGCCGCCCGGGCCGACCGACTGGATGGCGTTGAAGCCGAGCGCATCCTCGGAGAGGTCGAGCGGGGTGAGGAACTCGGCCACCATCTGCAAAAGATCGATGTCGAGAATGGTCTTTTCGTAGGAACAGCGCAGGCCGCCTTCCAGCCAGCCCGCCCCGTGCATCATCAGATTGCCGCCGCCCTGGATGGCGCCCCAGAGCGAGAAGACGCTTTCATAGGCGGCCTGCGCATCGACCGTGTTGGCGGCGCAGGTGTTGGACGTGCGGTAGGGAATTTGATAGCGGCGGGCGAGCTGCCCGCCGACGAGCTGCGCCTTCATATATTCGGGCGTGCCGAAGGCCGGCGCGCCCGACTTCATGTCGACGTTGGAGGTGAAGCCGCCATAGCCGACCGGCGCGCCCTTCTTCACCATCTGCGCGAAGGCGATGCCCGAGAGCGCCTCGGCGTTCTGCTGCACCAGCGCGCCGGCGACGGTGACGGGCGCCATGGCGCCGGAGAGCGTGAATGGTGTCACGATCACGGCCTGGCCCATGCTCGCCATCTGGATGATGCCTTCCATCATAGGCACGTCGAGCTTGAGCGGCGAATTGGTGTTGATGATGGTGAAGACCGACGGCTCCTGCATCAGCTGCTCGCGGCTGATGCCGCGGGCGATGCGGGCGATCTCGATGCCGTCGACATTGCGTTCCTTGCCGAGCGAATAGATGTGGAAGACCTTGTCGGTCAGCGTGGCGAGGTCGCGGATGCATTCGAGATGCCGGACCGAGGGATGGATGTCGATCGGCTCGACCGGATAGCCGCCGGTGCACTGCAGGATGTTGTGCATCTGCGCCAGGCGCAGGAAGTTGCGGTAGTCGGCCTGGTTGCCGGGCCGCCGGCCGCGATCGAGGTCGGAGCAATTGGGCGCCGAGGCCATCATCGAAAGGATGACGTTGTTGCCGCCGAAGCGCAGATTGTGCGCGGGATTGCGGGCGTGGAGCGTGAATTCGGGCGGGCAGTGCGCAATGAGCTCGAGGATCATGTCGCTGTCGAAGCGTACGCGCTCGCTGACTTCACGCACATCGGCGCCATGCGCCTTCATGATGCGGCGGGCTTCCTCATGCAGAACGTCGACGCCGATCTCCCTGAGCACGCGCAGCGAGGCGATGTGGATCGATTCCAGCTCGTCGTCGGAGACGAACTTCGTCGGCGTCAGCGGGTTCTTCAACTGGCGGAAAGCAGGCTGCTCGAAGGTAGCCGATCCGCCGGCACGCTTTCCCGCACGGCCGCCGCGGCGGGCGCGATCGGTTGCCAATGCCGGTTCGGCAGGATGAAGGGCGGCAGTCATGAGAAGCCTCGTGAGAATGCGAAAGTGGCCGGCATAATGGACCGGCGGCAATGCCGCCGGTAAGGAGGCGGCGACCACTAGGGCGAGGGAAGCGACATGACGGAAGGGCAACCAGCTGACCCCGGTCTGCTAACCCAGTCTCAGGCAGCGCTGCTCTTGAATGTTCGCGCCGCGAACGCGATGTAGGCAGGGCCTGCCAGACGACATCCCGGAGACCCGTATGACCACCCCGATGACCAGAACCCAGCCCGAATTTGCGGCCAAGGATCCTTTCCTGTGGCTGGAAGACCGCAACGGCAAGGAAGCGCTCGACTGGGTTCATCGCCAGAATGCGGTGACGGTCGCCGAGTTGCAGGGCGATCCTTCATACCAGCAGGCATTCGAGACCGCGCTCGACCTGATGACCGCCGAGGACAATATCCCGGTCGGGGCCGCACTTGCCGGCCATGTCTACAATTTCTGGCAGGACAAGACCAATGCGCTGGGCCTTTGGCGTCGCACGCCGGCTGCGTCCTACAAGACCGATAAGCCGGACTGGGAAACGATCATCGACTTCGACCAGCTCTCCGCCAAGGAAGGCGTGAAATGGGTGTTCGGCGGGGCGAGCCGGCTCTATCCCGATTTCGACCTCTGCCTGCTCTCCATGTCGCCGGACGGCGGCGACGCCAGCGAGATGCGCGAGTTCGACATCGCGACGAAATCATTCGTCGATGACGGGTTTCGGGCGCCGGCTTCGAAGTCGGGCTTTTCCTGGCTGGACAAGGACACGGTGATCGTCTCGGCGGCGTTCGAGGAAGAAGACAAAACCCAGTCCGGCTATCCGCGCGTGATCAAGCTCTGGCGGCGCGGCACGAAGCTGGAAGACGCAACGCCGATTTTCGAGGCCGGGAAGGAGGACCTTGCTGTCGGCGGCGGCGTCGAATTCGACGGCGACAAGCGGCACGTGCTGCTGGGCAGAACGATCGACTTCTTCACCTCGCACAGTTTCCTGTGGCTCGCTTCGGGCGAGAACCGGCGCATCCCGCTACCCGATGATGCCACCGACACGGCGATCTTCAAAGGACAGCTCGTCTTCAGCGTTCGTAGCGCTTGGATGGCGCCCGACGGCACGCGCTGCCTGCCCGACGGGCTCTACTCGGTGGATTTCGACCACTGGATCGACACCGGCACGTTCGGACCTTTCGAAACCTTGCTCGAACCGGCGCACCGCGTCTCTATCGCCGGCCTCGCCAGGACGCAGGACCGGCTGTTCATCAACCTGATGGACAATGTGCGCGGCAAGGTCGTCGTTTGCGATCGCATCGACAATCGTTGGTCGCTGAAGTCGGTCGGCCTGCCTGACAACGGCAATGTCGGCATCAGCCATGCCGAACATTTCGGCTCCAGCGTCTCCTTCTCCTTCACCGATTTCCTGACGCCGAGCTCGATCATCTGGTCGGACGACAATGGCGAGGCACTGGCAACCGTGAAGGCGCAGCCGGCCAGATTCGACGCTTCGCCTTACGTTTCCGAGCGGTTCGAGGCGCGCTCGAAGGATGGCACGATGATCCCCTATTTCGTCGTCAGGCGGAGGGATCAGAAAGGGCCGGTGCCGGCGCTGCTTTACGGTTACGGTGGTTTCGAAGTGCCGCTGCTGCCCGGCTATGCCGGCATTCGCGGCAGGCTCTGGCTGGACAGGGGCAACGCCTATGTGCAGGCCAATATCCGCGGCGGCGGCGAGTTCGGCCCGGCCTGGCACCAGGCGGCCCTCAAGGGCAAGCGCCAGAAGGCCTTCGACGATTTCGCGGCGGTGGCCGAGGATGTGGTCAGGCGCGGCATCACCACGGCTGCCCAGCTCGGCATTCAAGGAGGTTCGAATGGCGGCCTGCTCACCGGTGTGTCGCTGACGCAGCGACCGGAGCTGTTCGGCGCCGTCATCATCGATGTACCGTTGCTCGACATGCTGCGCTACACCGAATTGCCGCCCGGCGCTTCCTGGATCGCCGAATATGGCGATCCCTCGAAGCCGGACGAGGCGGCCTGGCTTGGCGCCTATTCGCCCTATCAGCGTGTCGCGGCGGAGGTTGCCTATCCGCCCGTGCTGTTGATGACTTCGACCGCCGACGACCGCGTCCATCCCGGCCATGCGCGCAAGATGGCGGCGCGGCTGCAGGCCGCCAGTCACGGCAAGACGCTGTTCTTCGAGGAAACCGAAGGCGGCCATGGCGGGCGCGGCGATCGCCGTCCGCAGGCGGCGCAAACGGCGATGCGCTATGTCTTTCTGCAGCGGGCGCTTGCCGGTGTAGCTTGAATTTGTGGCCGTTGGCGGCTTAATGTGCCGCCATGGTCCGCATCAGCACTTCAGGCGCCTTCGGGGTCGCGGTGACGCCGTCACCGCGCACGCTGCGTGCCGAGCTTTTGCGGCTATGCGCCCGCATCGGCTATTCGCCGCCCCGTTTCCTCTGACGAATCCGCCCCGGCTGCTGCCGGATTGATTCAAGAGGAAAGATCAAACCAATGACCTATCAGAACTATTCGCTGAAGCAGCTTCAGCAGATCGATGCCGCACATCACCTTCACCCCTTCACCGACCACAAGGAACTGCGCGAGGCAGGCTCGCGCATCATTACCCGCGCCGACGGCCCTTTCATCTACGATTCCGAAGGAGCGGAAATCCTCGACGGCATGGCGGGCCTCTGGTGCGTCAATGTCGGCTATGGCCGCGACGAGCTGGCGGATGCCGCCTATGCCCAGATGAAGGAACTGCCTTACTACAACTCCTTCTTCAAATGTTCGACGCCGACGCCGGTGCTGTTGTCGAAGAAGCTGGCGGAGCTTGCGCCCAAGCATGTCAGCCAGGTCTTCTACGGCTCGTCCGGCTCGGAGGCCAACGACACCGCGCTGCGGCTCGTGCGCCACTACTGGGCGCTGGAAGGCAAGCCCGAGAAGAACCGCATCATCTCGCGCAAGATGGGCTATCACGGCTCGACGATCGCCGGCACCTCGCTCGGCGGCATGGAGCCGATGCACAAGCAGCTCGGCGGCGCCGTGCCCAACATCGTCCACGTCATGATGCCCTATGCCTATGAGCTCGCGCTGCCCGGCGAAAGCGACCATGATTTCGGCATCCGCGCGGCAAAGGCGGTCGAGGACGCGATCCTCGAAGCCGGCGCCGACAAGGTCGCCGCCTTCATCGGCGAGCCGGTGATGGGCGCCGGCGGTGTGAAAATCCCGCCGATGAGCTATTGGCCGGAGGTGCAGCGCATCTGCCGCAAATACGATGTGCTCCTGATGCTGGACGAGGTCATCACCGGCTATGGCCGCACCGGCGAATGGTTCGCGGCCCAGACCTTCGACGTGGAACCCGACACCATCACCACCGCCAAGGCGCTGACCTCCGGCTATCAGCCCCTGTCGGCGCTCCTGGTCGGCGACCGCATCAGCAAGACGCTGGTCGAGCAGGGCGGCGAGTTCTACCACGGCTACACCTATTCCGGTCATCCGGTGGCCTGCGCGGTGGCGCTGAAGAACCTCGAGATCATCGAGCGCGAGGGCCTGGTCGATCGCGTCAGGAACGACACCGGTCCCTACTTCGCGCAAGCGCTGCAGGAACGCATCGCCGGCCACAGGCTGGTCGGCGAGGTGCGCTCGATCGGCCTGATGGGGGCGATCGAGATCGTCAAGGACAAGGCGACCAAGGAACGCTACCTGCCGTCGGGAAGTGCTGCTGTGGTCGTGCGCGACCACGCGATCTCGCAAGGCATGATGCTGCGCGCCACCGGCGACACGATGATACTGTCGCCACCGCTGATCTGGACGCGCGACACAATCGACATGGCCTGCGAGCGCATCGCCAAGGCGCTCGACCTCGCCGAGGTGGATCTGCGGAAGCGATAACCAATGCGCCTGGGCGCCCTTCCACAAGGGCGCCCAGAGATCCGAATTCAGCAGTGCAGCGTGGCCAGTCCGAAACGCAAAAACCGCGTCCCAAAGGGAACGCGGCTTTGCCAGATACGCATGGCGTTTCGCTACAAGAGACTTGCGAAACTTACGGGCTCCGGTACGCGAGACCTGATCCGGAGCGCCGGGCGGTTGCGATGTCCGCCTCGCAGTCCGTTTTAAAGGCACATCGTTACCGGTGCGTTATCGAGAGCTTAAGCAAATCTAAATTTGCCGGCTTTCTGTCGAAAAAATCCGCTAATAACCCTTTGAAAGCCGGCATTTAGTTTTTATCGCCGCGGAGGAAATTTATGATGCCGGAAAAATCGACGCCGGCATTCCCTTGCGCGTTGAACAGTCCGTAGAGTTGCGTCGCCTCGGCGCCCAACGGCGTCACCGCGCCGGCGCTTTGCGCGGCTTCCTGCGACAATTTCAGGTCCTTCAGCATCAGCGCCGCTGCAAAACCTGGCTTGTAGTCGCGGTTGGCGGGTGAAGCCGGAACGGGGCCCGGCACCGGGCAATAGGTGGTGAGCGACCAGCACTGGCCGGAGGAGGTGGAGGCGACGTCGAACAGCGCCTGATGCGAGAGGCCGAGCTTTTCGGCGAGCACGAAGGCTTCGGCTACGCCGATCATCGAGATGCCGAGGATCATGTTGTTGCAGATCTTGGCGGCCTGGCCGGCGCCGTCGCCGCCGCAATGAACGATGCGGCCGGCCATCGGCTTCAGGATCGGCTCGGCAGCGGCAAATGCCGCGTCCGAGCCGCCGGCCATGAAGGTGAGCGTGCCGGCCGCGGCGCCGCCGGTGCCGCCGGAGACCGGCGCGTCGATCGACGGCAGGCCATGCTTGGCTGCGATCGCGTGAGCCTTGCGCGCCGATTCGACATCGATGGTCGAGGAATCGATGAGCAGCGCGCCTTTCTTGGCCTTCGGCGCAATGTCCTCGTAGACCGACAGCACATGCTTGCCAGCGGGAAGCATGGTGATGACGACATCGGCGTCCTTCACCGCTGCGACTGCGTTGGCCATCACAGTGACGCCGTGCTCTTTCGCTACCGTCAAGTTCTCGGGAACGAGATCGAAGCCCAGCACGGCATGGCCCGCCTTGACCAGGTTGGCGGCCATCGGATTGCCCATATTGCCGAGGCCGATGAAGGCGATGGTTGCCATCGTTTTCTCCCGAATTGTTACCGTCAGCGGCCGATCAGCGTGCGTGCGATGATGACGCGCATGATCTCGTTGGTGCCTTCGAGGATCTGGTGGACGCGCAGGTCTCGCACCAGCTTCTCGATGCCGTAGTCGTGCAGGTAGCCATAACCGCCATGCAGTTGCAGCGCCTGGTTGGCGACGTCGAAGCCGATATCGGTGACGAAGCGCTTGGCCATCGCCGACCATTTGCCGGCATCGGGCGCCTTGCGGTCGAGCTTCGCGGCGGCGGCGTAGAGGAAGATGCGGGCGGCCTGCAGCTCCGTCTCCATGTCTGCCAGCCTGAACTGCAGCGCCTGGAACTGGTTGATCTTCGAGCCGAAAGCCTTGCGCTCGGCGGTATAGGCAAGCGCCTCGTCGAGCGCCGACTGCGCGCCGCCCAGCGAGCAGGCGGCGATATTCAGCCGGCCGCCGTCGAGCCCGGCCATGGCAATGCCGAAACCGGCGCCTTCGCCGGCGAGCAGGTTCTCGGCCGGCACCTTACAATCCTCGAAGATCACCTGACGGGTCGACTGCATGTGCCAGCCCATCTTGTGTTCGTTGGCGCCGAAGGAAAGGCCGGGCGCATCCTTCGGCACGACGAGGGTCGAAATGCCTTTCGGCCCGTCGCCGCCGGTGCGCGCCATCACGACATAGAGATCGCTGTCGCCGGCGCCGGAGATGAACTGCTTGGCGCCGTTCAAGACATAGTCGTCGCCTGTCTTCACCGCCCGCATCTTCAGCGCCGCGGCATCCGAGCCTGAACCTGGCTCGGTCAGGCAATAGCTTGCCAGCCATTCCATCGAGGTCAGCTTCGGCAGGAAGCGCTGGCGCTGCTCGTCGCTGGCGAAGCGGTCGATCATCGAGGCCGCCATGTTGTGGATCGAGATGAAGGAGGAGAAGGCCGGATCGGCGTGGGCGAGCGCTTCGAAGATCAGAACCGCATCGAGGCGGCCGAGCGCCGAGCCGCCAACATCGTCGCGGACATAGATGCCGCCGAGCCCGAGCGGCCCGGTCTCGCGGATCACATCGGCGGGGAAGTGCTTTGCCCGGTCCCAGTCGAGCGCGTTCGGCGCCACGCGATCGGCCGCGAAAGCCTGAGCCATCTCCTGGATGGCGCGCTGTTCCTCTGTGAGTTCGAATTGGCCAGTGCCCGCATCGACTGCCGCGTCCATGGCGTGCTCCCTGTCGTTTCAGGCCTTATGGCCTGTCGTTTTTGGCTTTGCGCGCCGTTCAATCTAGACCAATGATGCCGCCGCGCAACCCGGCCCCCTGCGGACCGGCTGTGCATGGAATGATCAACGGAGCCTTGCGTGCCGACAGTCTTCGATCAGTTGCTGGACCGGTTCCACTTCTATCTCGCCGGCGTCGACAGCGATCTGGTCGCGGACGCGGTCGCGTGCATTGATTGGCACATGCCCTTTCGCCCGCTCAAACCGCACACTCTCGACTGCCTTCGCCATCTCGATCGCATCGCGGAACTTGCGCCGCGGGACGCCAAGCCGTTGACGCAATTCGTGGCCGAGCATCGGGACGAGCTGCGCTGGGGGCAGACCTATACCGCTTCCGATTTCGGCCAGGCCTTCATCGACAATTATGGCTGGCTGGAAGTGTTCGG
Source organism: Mesorhizobium silamurunense (assembly GCF_014843905.1). Classification (NCBI taxonomy): domain Bacteria; kingdom Pseudomonadati; phylum Pseudomonadota; class Alphaproteobacteria; order Hyphomicrobiales; family Phyllobacteriaceae; genus Mesorhizobium; species Mesorhizobium silamurunense. The sequence continues at coordinate 25,295 of NZ_LPVS01000078.1, forward strand.
CACGCGCGGGCATTTCGTCAATGACGCGATCGCGGCCGGTTTGCTGATCCTTGGGCCCGGCATCGTCTACCCCGACCATCATCACATCGCCGAGGAGGTCTATATTCCGCTGACCGGCGGCACGGAATGGCGCATGGGCGAGGGCGGTTTTCACGTTCGTGCGGCCGGCGAGGTCGTCCACCACGCGTCCGACGTCAGCCACGCCATGCGCACCGGCAAGGAACCGTTGATGGCGCTGTATATCTGGCGCGGCGGACCGCTGGCGCAGAAGTCGATCATCGGCTCGGAGGGCGGGAACTGATGGCCAAAGCGATCATGCTGCAGGGCACCGGCTCGGATGTCGGCAAGACCGTGCTGGTGGCGGGGCTCTGCCGCGCGGCGCAGAACCGCGGATTGAAGGTCAGGCCGTTCAAGCCGCAGAACATGTCGAACAACGCCGCCGTCGCCGACATTCCGGGCGACAACAGGACGGGCGGCGGCGAGATCGGCCGTGGGCAATGGCTGCAGGCGCTGGCCTGCGGGGTTAGGCCGACCGTGCACATGAACCCCGTGCTGCTCAAGCCGCAGAGCGATATCGGCTCGCAGGTGGTGGTGCAGGGCAAGGTGTTCGGCGAGGCGCGGGCACGCGATTACCAGGCAATGAAGGGCCGGCTGATGGATGCGGTGCTGGAGTCCTGGGCGAAGGTCGGCGAGGGCGCCGACCTCGTCATCGTCGAAGGCGCCGGCTCGCCGGCCGAGATCAATCTCCGCAGCCACGACATCGCCAATATGGGCTTTGCGACGCGCGCCAACTTGCCGGTGATCCTGGTCGGCGACATCGACCGCGGCGGCGTCATCGCCTCGGTCGCCGGCACGCATCTGATCCTGCCGGAGGAAGACCGGTGCATGATCGCCGGCTATCTCATCAACAAGTTCCGTGGCGACGTCTCCCTGTTCGACGAGGGCATAAGCGCAATCAACAAATTCACCGGCTGGCGCTGCTTTGGCGTCGTGCCCTGGCTGAAGGCGGCTGCGCGCCTGCCGTCCGAGGATTCGGTCGTGCTAGAGCGTCTCGCCTCCGGCGAGAGGCAGGCGCTGAAAGTGGCAGTGCCGATGCTGGCCCGCATCGCCAATTTCGACGATCTCGACCCGCTCAAGGCCGAGCCCCAGGTCGAGGTGGTGTTCGTGCCGCCGGGCAAGAAGCTGCCGGAGGATGCGGGGCTGGTGGTCATCCCGGGCTCGAAGTCGACGATCGGCGATCTGATAAAATTCCGCGAGAACGGCTGGGATCGCGACCTCATCGCCCATCGCAAGCGCGGCGGCCATGTGGTCGGCATCTGCGGCGGCTATCAGATGCTGGGCCGGAGGGTAACCGATCCAGACGGTATCGAAGGCAGTGTCAGGGAAGTGGAAGGCCTCGGCCTGCTCGACATCGAAACGGTGATGGAGCCGGAAAAGACGGTGCGCAATTCAAACGCCCGTTCGGTGCAGTTCGGCTTGCCGCTCGAGGGCTACGAGATCCATCTCGGCCGCACCACCGGTCCGGATACGGCGAGGCCATCGGCGATCATCAACGGCGTCGAGGATGGCGCGGTGTCGGCCGACGGCAAGGTGATCGGCACCTATCTGCACGGGCTGTTTTCGGCGGATGCCTTCCGCGCCGCCTATCTGGAGAGCCTTGGCGTCAGAAGCGGTGGCATCGACTACCGCGCCGAGGTCGAGAAGGCGCTGGACGAGGTCGCGGCCGAGCTGGAGGCCCATCTCGACTGCGACGCCATCTTTGATCTCGCGCGCTGAGATTCAGGCTTTCTCCCCGGCCTTGGGCCAATAGGTGCCGAAGGACCAGACATTGCCTTCCGGGTCGAGGCAGGTGAACTCGCGGCTGCCGTAGTCGCGGTCGACCAGTTCCTGAATGATTTTGGCGCCGGCTTTCTTGGCCTTGGCATAGGCGGCATCGGCGTCGTTGACGGCAATGTAGATCGACTTGCCGCCACCGCCGCCAGGCTCCCCGACCATCTTGCCGTAATCGTCGTCGCGGGCCGTGCCCAGCATGATCATCGAGGAACCGAAGGTGAGCTCGGCGTGATGGACGACATCGCCTTCGCCGTAGCGGGCGCGTGTTTCGAAGCCGAAGGCGTCGCATAGCCAGTCGATCATCTTGGCCGCGTTCCTGTAGCGCAAGGCGGGATAAATACGTGGTGCTTCCGTTGCCGTGGGCATGACAAACTCCCTGGTGACTTGATGGAAGCCAGCCTCGGGCAAAAGCGTTCCGGTGTCTTGAAGAAATGTTACCTGCCGCAGACAGCACCCTAGAGCGGTTCGCGTTTCGGAAACGCCGAACCGCTCTATCTCTTTGTTTTTACGCAATTCCGGACGGAAAACCGTTTCACACTTTTCCTGGAATTGCTCTAAGCCAGCGCGGCGAGCGTGGTCGGTGTTTCGCCGGCGAGCTGGCGGAATTCGTGCACGAGATGCGCCTGGTCGGCATAGCCGCAATCGGCGGCGATGCCGGCCCAGTCGTCTTCCTGCCGCTTCGATAGCGAAAGCGCGCGGTTGAAGCGCACGATGCGGGACAACGTCTTCGGGCCGATGCCGATCGCGTCGGAGAATTTTGCCGCGAGGTGCTTGCGGCTCCAGCCGAGTTCTTCGGCAAGCGCCGAAATCCGGGTGCGGCCGCCCGATGCGATGAGCGTCCTGTAGGCCCAGGCGACTTCGGTCGAATGCGCATTCGCCTCCGCAAGCCGGTTGGTGATGAAGCCCTCGGCAATGGCAAAGCGCGTGTCCCAATCCGGTGCTTCGCCAAGCCGTTCTCGCAATGCAATGCCCTCGAAGCCCAGCGCATCGTCGAGGCCAACCATGCGGTCCCGCAGCTCGCTCATCGGCACGCCGAAGAACTGCCTGGCGCCGAGCGGCGTGAAATTGACCTGGACACAGCAGGAGCCGCCGAAGGATTCGATCACGACAGGACCGGCATAGAGGCCGGCGGCGAAGCTGGCGAAACGGTCGTTGTCGCCTGGGTCGCGGCCGAGCCCGATGGCGAAGGCCTCGGCGAAGCTGATCACCAGCGGCACGGTCAGCGAGGCATATTCGACGATGCGGAAATGGCCGAGACATATCTCGCGGTAGCCGCAGATATCGGTGACAATGCCTGCGAGCGAGGCGGCGGGCTCGCGCCGGACCATCTCGAAATGGAGGGCTGGGGACCGATTGTCTTGTCGATGGCGCTCTGTCTCGTCGGACATCGGTTGAGCCTAGCAGACCATGCCCTCAAATCAAAAGCGCCCGGCGGGGCCGGGCGCTTCGAGTTGCCAGAGATTGCCTAAAGCGGTTCACGCAATTCCGGACGGAAACCGCTACACACTTTTCCTGGAATTGCTTTCAGGCGCCGCGCATCAGGCAACCGGCGGCGAGCACGATATAGGCGATGAGCATGATCCACACCGCCGCAAGAGGAATGAACGCAAGCAGGCCAAGAGCGGCGAGAAGGCCGATGATGGCGATGACCAACGAAATAATGAACACGATTTGGGTAGGTGCACTGAGATTCATGTCTGGTCCCTCCAACATGATTCGCAACACCCGAATTCTACCAGCAGGGGCGTCACACACCAATTAGCTGGCGTAGGGGATTGGTTGGATCGGCCAGGAGCTTGACCGCCAGCGCCACGCACACGACCACCAGCAGCGGCTTGATCAGTTTCGCGCCGATCTTGATGGCGAGGCTCGCGCCAAGGCGTGCGCCGAGGAACTGCGCCACGCCCATCATCAGACCGATCTTCCAGTCGATGACGCCGACGGCGGCGAAGACGACGAAGCCGCCGATGTTGGAGGCGAAGTTGAGAAGCTTGGTGTGCGCGGTCGCCTTGAGCAGACCGTAGCCGGCAAGGGTGACGAAGGCGAGCATAAGGAATGAGCCCGTGCCTGGGCCGAACAGACCATCGTACAAGCCGATGGCAGGCACAATCGTAAGCCCGAACAGAAGCGGAGACAGGCGTTCTGCGCGGTCGACGTCGTTCATGTTGGGTTTGAACGCGAAGTAGAGAGCGATCGCGATCAGGAGAACCGGCAAGAGGGCGCGCAGGAAATCGCCGGGCACGACCGTCGCCAGCAGGGCGCCGATGGCACCGCCGACAAGGGCCAGCAGCGCGGAAGGCAGTTGCCGACGCAGATCGACCTGGCCATTCGCGGCATAGTGGATCGTGGCCGAGCCGGAGCCGAACATGCCCTGCAGCTTGTTAGTGCCGAGCGCTGCGACCGGCGAAAAGCCCGCCAGAAGCAGTGCCGGGATGGTGATCAGGCCGCCGCCGCCGGCGATCGAATCGACGAAGCCGGCCGCGAAAGCGGCAGCAGTGAGTATGAGGACAGTCTGCAGCGTAAGGTCGATCATCGGCTGTGGATCAAGGCGAGGGGGAGCCGCAGCTTCCATCATGCCTGCCCAGTTTGCGCAAGACCGATTCCACGCTAGATCGGTTCACCGTTTCACGGAAACGCCGAACCGCTCTATTTCTTTGTTCTCACGCAATTCCGGACGGAAAACCGCTTCACACTTTTCCTGGAATTGCTCTAACAATCAGACCGGAAACGCAAAGGGAGGCTTATGGCGATGGCGCTGCTCGACCAGATACGCTCGATCTTCGACGGCGACCCGGGCGTTCGCAAGGTCGCGGACGATCCGGTGCTGTCGGCGGAGCTTTTGATGCTGTTCCGCATGATCCTGGCCGACGGCTCGGTCTCGGAGAGCGAGATGGTCGCCTTCCGGCGCATCTGCAAGGAAGCCTTCGGCATTCCCGAAGCCTCGATCGACAGCGTCATCGAATATCTCAACGACTACGGCTACGAGACCAACGGCTCGCAAGCGATCGCGCTGTTCCGCGACCTCGATGTCGAGCGGCGCAAGCTGCTTGCGCGCCATATGGCAGAGATCGCCAAGGCGGATTCAAAGTTGGCCGAGAGCGAAGTGAAGCTGCTGCGTCGCACGCTCGACCTGCTCGACATCAGCCCCGTCGACGTCGTTAAGCCGGAGAGCTGAAAGGCGCCGCTCACCCCTGTTCCTGCATACGCCGCGCGATCGCGCGGTGAAGGTCGGGCGCAGCCGCGACCAGCGCCTGCGTGGCTTCCGAGCGCGGGCTGTCGAGCACCTCGGCCGTCCTGCCTCGCTCGACGATCTTGCCTTCATGCATGACCAGCACCTCGTCGGACATGGCGCGGGCAACCGTCAGGTCGTGCGTGATGAAGAGCCAGCACCTCGTCGGACATGGCGCGGGCAACCGTCAGGTCGTGCGTGATGAAGAGGTAGGCGATGCCGAGCTTCTGATTGAGCTCGGCGAAGAGGTCGAGGATCTGGGCGCGGATCGAGACATCCAACGCCGAGACCGGCTCGTCGGCCACCACCAGCTTCGGGCGGGTGATGATGGCGCGGGCGATCGACAGGCGCTGGCGCTGGCCGCCAGAGAATTCATGGGGATACTTGTCCATGTCGCGCCGGCCGAGCCCGACTTCGTCGAGCGCATGCGCGACCATCTCGCGGCGCTCGATCCTGGCCGGTTGCTTCTCCAAAAGATGCAGCGGCTCGGCCACCAGTCTCTCGACCTTCTGGCGCGGGTCGAAGGAGCCGTAGGGGTCCTGGAACACCACCTGCATGTCGCGCCGGGCCGGCCTCAACACTGCCTCCGCCTTGCCGGTGATGGTCTCGCCGCGAAACCGGATCGCGCCGGCCGTCGGCTTGTCCAGCGCCAGGATCATACGGGCAAGGGTGGACTTGCCGCAGCCGGAACGGCCGACGAGGGCCACCGATTGGGCTGGCTCGATGGTCAGCGAGACGTCGTCGACGGCACGGATCGGCTCTGCCGGTCTGAACAACGATTTGCGCCGGCCCGGATAATCCCGGCTGATGCTTTCGACCTCGAGCAAGGGCTTTGCCGAACCGGCAGGGTGCGTTTTAGGCCGCGCCGGCACATGCATGGAAGCCAGCGCCAGCTCACGCGTGTAAGGATGCGACTGCTTCGACAGCGTGCGGGCGGTGTCGCCGGCCTCCATCACCTCGCCGTGGCGCAGGATGGTCAGGCGATCGGCCATCTCGGTCACCACCGCGAGGTCGTGCGAGATGAGCAGCAGGCCCATGCGGTTTTCGCTTACGAGGTCGCGCAGCAGGTCGAGGATCTGCGCCTGCAGCACCACGTCGAGCGCCGTCGTCGGCTCGTCGGCGATCAAGAGCTTGGGCTTCAGCGCGCAGGCAATGGCGATGACGACGCGCTGGCGCTGGCCGCCGGACAGTTCATGCGGGTAGCGCGACAGCGGGAATTTTGCTTCCGGCAGGCCGACGCGGTCGAGCATTTTGCGCGCGCGTTCCTCAGCCTCGGCGCGGCCAGCCTTGGTGTGCCAGCGAATGCCTTCGGCCACCTGCTCGCCGATCGTCTTGACCGGATTGAGCGCCGTCATCGGCTCCTGGAAAACCATGCCGATATCGTCGCCGCGCAGCGCGCACATCTGATCCTCGCTCGCGCCGAGGATGTCGATGCCGTCAAAGGCGACGCGCCCATCGGCGCGCGCCAGATGCGGCAGAAGCCGCATCACGGTCAGCGCCGTCATCGACTTGCCGGAGCCGGATTCGCCGACCAAGCCGACCACTTCGCCGGGCGCGATGGCGAGGTCCACGGCTTTGAGGATCGGCGTCTCGCCGATGACAAGCGACAGGTTCTCGATCTCGAGCAGGCTCATCGCTGCCGCCGTGATTTCGGGTCGAGGATGTCGGCGATGCCGTCGCCGAGCAGGTTGAGCCCAAGCACGGTGATGACGATCGCCATGCCGGGAAAGATCGCCATCCAGGGCGCCGTCACCATGCGGGTCTGGGCGTCGAACAGCATGCGGCCCCAGCTCGGCATCGGCGGCTGTGCGCCGAGGCCAACATACGACAGCCCGGCTTCGGCGAGGATGCCGAGCGCGAACTGGATCGTGCCCTGGACCAGCAGCAGCGTGGCGATGTTTGGCAGGATGTGCTCGACGGTGATCTCAGTCATGCCCTTGCCGGCGGCGCGCGCGGCGAGGATGAACTCGCGCGGCCAGATCGCCAGCGCGCCGGCGCGAGCGACGCGCGCGAAGACCGGTATGTTGAAGATGCCGATGGCGATGATGGCGTTGACGGCGCCGGGGCCGAAGATGGCGGTGATCATGATCGCCGAAAGCAGCGCCGGGAATGCGAAGACGAGATCGTTGATGCGCATCAGCGCCTCGTCGGCAATGCCGCCGCGCGCCGCTGCGAAGGCGCCGAGCGGCACGCCGACGCCCATGCCGATGCCGACCGCGACCAGCGCCACGGCGATCGAGTTGCGCGCGCCGACCATGATCATCGACAGGATGTCGCGGCCGAAATGGTCGGTGCCGAACCAATGAGCCCACGACGGCGCCTGCGTCTTGTCGGCGATCACCAGTTTGGTGACGTCATAGGGCGTCCAGACAAAGGAGAGCAGCGCAATCGCGGCCACCAGCAGCGTGATGGCGAAGCCGACCAGGAACGAGCGGTTGCGGAAGGCCTTGGCCAGAACCCCGGCAAGCGTTTCCTCGGGCAGGTCGACGCGCATCGTCATTGCCGGCCCCTGAGCCGCGGATCAACGACCGCATAGGAGAAGTCGACAAGTAAGTTGACGGCGATCACGGCGGCGACCAAGAGCATCACCACGCTTTCGACGACGATCAGGTCGCGCTGGGTGATGGCCTGGAACACCAGCCGGCCGAGCCCCGGCAGGTAGAAGACATTCTCGATGATGATAGTACCGGCAAGCAGGAAGGCGAATTGCAGGCCGAGGATGGTCAGCACCGGGATCATGGCGTTGCGCAATGCATGACGCCAGAGCACCGCGCGGTAGGGCAGGCCCTTGGCGCGGGCGGTGCGGATATAGTCCTCGTTGAGCACCTCGATCAGCGCCGAGCGGGCGACGCGCGCCAGGATCGCCGCTTGCGGCAGGGCCAGCGCGACGGCCGGCAGCAGCAGCGACTTCACCGCCGGCCAGGCTCCGGCGCCCCAGCCGGGAAAGCCGCCGGCCGGCACCAACCGCAGCCAGACGGCGAAGAGGTAGATCAGCATCAGCGCGAACCAGAAGTTCGGCACGGCGACGCCGAGCTGGGCGGCGCCCATGGCAAGCGCGTCGCCGGCACGGCCTTGCCGGCTGGCGGAGAAAAGGCCGACCGGAATGGCGATGACGGTCGACAGCGCCAGCGCGATCAGCGCCAGCGGCAGAGAAACCACAACGCGCTCACGCACGAGATCGATGACGGGAACCGAGTAAGTGTAGGAGCGGCCGAAATCGAGACTGAGCAGCCCGCCAGCCCAATGCAGGTAGCGCAGGGCGAGCGGCGCGTTCAGTCCCATCTGGTTGCGCAGCAGCTCGATCTGGTCGGCGCTGGCGTTGAAGCCGAGCATCAGGCGCGCCGGGTCGCCGGGCAAAATCTCCATCACCGCAAACACCACCATCGAAGCCAGCACGAGCGTGACGGCCGCGATGATGAAGCGCTTGAGGAGGTAGGCGGTCATGGGAGGCGATCAGGCGATCGCGGCGGCCGTCAGTCCGTCCACTTCACCTTGGTGAGGTCGTTGGCCTGGATCGGCGCGTTCTCCCACAGGCCTTGCAGGTTGGCGTCCCAGACACCGACCTTCGGCAGCTCGTAGAGGAAGCCGACCACGGCGTCGTCGGCGAGGATCTTCTGCGCCTCTCCCAGCAGCTCTTTCCGCTTCGCTTCGTCCGAGGTCAGGTTGAGCTTGGCGATGATGGCGTCGAAGGCCGGGTTGTCGTAATTGAAGTAATAGTCCTTGCGCGAATAGATATCGATGTCGTTGGGCTCGGTGTGGGAGACGATGGTGAGATCGTAGTCTTTCTTGGTGAAGACCTGATCCAGCCATTGCGCCCATTCCACGGGCACGATCTCCAGGTCGATGCCGATCTCGCGAAGCTCGGAGGCGATGATCTCGCCGCCAAGCCGCGCGTAGGAAGGCGGCGGCAGCTTCAGCGTCGCCTTGAAGCCTTTTTCGAGACCGGCCTCCTTCAGCAGTTCCTTCGCCTTGTCGACATTGTGCGGATAGAGGCCGGTGAGGTCGACATAGTCCTTGTTGGCGGGCGACATATGCGAGCCGATCGGCACGCCGAGGCCCGCCGAGGCGCCGTCGATGATCGCCTTGCGGTCGAGCGCGAAGGAGATCGCCTGCCTGACCTGCAGCTTGTCGAAGGGCGGCTTCTTGTTGTTGATCGCCAGGATGGTCTCGCCCTCGGTCGAGCCGATCACCACATGGAAGCGCGGATCGTCCTTGACCTGGGAGACGCTGTCGGGATCGAAGAAGGGGAAGGCCTGGATGTCGCCGGAAAGCAGCGCCGGCACGGCAGCGGCCGCGTCCGGCACGATACGGAACTCGACCTTGTCGAGGAAGACCGGGGCGCCCCAGTAATTGTCCGATTTCACCAAGGTGATCGACGAACCCTTGGCCCAGCCCTGGAATTTGAAGGGACCGGTGCCGATCGGCTTTTCCTTGTTGGTATCGGCCGATTTCGGCGACACGATCACCGCGTCGCCCCAGCCCATATTGTAGAGGAAGGAGCCTTGCGGGTTCTTCAGCGTGACCTTCACGGTCGCCGGATCGACGACGTCGACCTTGTCGATCTGCGCGAACAGGCCCTTCTGAGCGTTGACCGAATTGTCGGCGCGGGCGCGGTCGAGCGAGAATTTCACGTCGTCGGCGCCGAAGTCGCTGCCGTCGTGGAATTTCACGCCGGTATGCAGCTTGAAGGTGTAGGTCTTGCCGTCATCCGAGATGGTCCAGCTTTCGGCAAGGTCGGGCAGCACCTCGCCGTTCGGGCCGATGCGGGTGAGACCTTCGAAGACATTGGCATAGAGCACCTCGTCGATGGCGGCGGCGGCACCCGCGGTCGGGTCGAGATGCGGGGGTTCGAGCGGAATGCCGATGACGAGGTCGGCGCGCGCCGCAAATGCCGACGTGGCGGCAGCGAATGTCAGCACGGCCGCGGCGAAAATGGTCTTCCACAATTTCATCGCTGAACTCCCATTTGCTCAAAACATGCTCAAGCCAGCGGATAGAAGCGTGATTTGGCCTGTGAGTAAATTGCGTTTCGTGCTGCCGGGCAGCACCGGGGGAAATGTTTTTCCGGATCAGCCGGTCGTTCCGCGCAGCAGCACGTTGAGGCCGATCGCCATTACCTTGGCCGATTCCACCATGTCGGCGATACCCACCCATTCGTCCGGCCGATGGGCGAGATCGAGGATGCCGGGGCCGTAGGCGATGCAGTCGTAGATATGGCCGATGCGGGCGACGTGCTTCTGGTCGTAGGTGCCGGGCGAGATCACGTATTCGGGCTCGCGGTCGAAGATCGCCATGATGCCTTGCGCGACGGCCTTGACCACAGGCGCGTCGCGCTCGGTCATCAGCGGCAGGACTTCCATCAGGTCGCGGATCTCGTAGTCGAATTTTTTGCGCTCGCGCTTCAGCCGATCGAGGATGCCGGTGACTTCGCCCTTGACGGTGGCGAGGTCCTCCTCGAGCAGGAAGCGGCGGTCGATGGTCAGCCGGCAGGAATCCGGCACGTTGGGCGAGGGCAGTCCGGGGCGGAAGTCCTCGGTCTGTCCGCCATGGATGGAATTGATGTTCATGGTCGAACGCCGGGCGCCCTCGGGCACGACCGGCATGCGCGTCACCTTGCGGTCGAGCGCCGGGAACAGCTCGTCCTCGAAGGCCTGCAGCACGGCGCCCATATGGCGCACCGCATTGTCGCCGAGGAACGGCATCGAGCCATGCGCGATCTCGCCCTTGGTCTCGATCTCCGCCCACCAGACGCCGCGATGGCCGAGGCAGATGCGGTCCTTGTTGAGCGGCTCCGGGATGATGACGTGGTCGACCTTCGGCCTGGAGAAATAGCCGAGCTTCGCCAGATGGGCGACGCCGCCGAAACCGCCGGACTCCTCGTCGACCGTGCCAGATATTTCGATGGCGCCGGGAAACTCGGGATAGACCTTCATGAAAGCTTCCGCGGCGATGACCGAGGCGGCGAGCCCGCCTTTCATGTCGCAGGCGCCGCGACCGTAGACCCGGCCGTCCTTCACCAAGCCGGCGAAAGGATCGACGGTCCAGCCTTCGCCGGCCCCGACCACGTCGATATGCGAGTTGAAATGCACACAGGCGCCGGGCGAGCGGCCGTCGAAGCGGGCGACGACGTTGACGCGCGGGTAGCGGTTGGTATCGCCGGGCGCGCCTTCGGCGCGGATGAACTCGGTCTCGAAGCCGAGCTTTTCCAGCCGCGCGCCGAGATATTCGGCGCATGGCCGGTAGGCCTCGCCGGGTGGATTGACGGTCGGAAAGCGGATCAGGTCGGCGGTCAGCGCGACCAGGTCGTCGACCCGGTCATCGACGGCCCGAAGGAGTCGTTCGTTCATCCGGCGGATTGAAAAAGCAATGCGGCGCTTTTGCAAGCCGCCTTTCGCCGGTTGCCGGACAATGATTGAGGCAGGCTCACAGGTTAAACCGTCGAGAGCGCGTGGTGTGCCAGCAACCATGGCGGGAAAATCGTTCAAATTCGCCGCGTCGGATTGGCGGTTTCGTCAACGAGTGTGTGGTACTTAACGCACCTGCCGGCAAAATGATGGAAAAGACCACGTGATGGCAGGGGCAATCGAAGGGGTTTGATCGCATGAAAAAGTCCGTTCTCATGGCAGCCGTGCTGGCAACCGCGTTGCTCGGCACGTCGATCGCAAGTCGGGCGGCCGCGCTGGTGGCCAGTATCGACGTTTCCACTCAGACGATGACCGTCAGCAAATATGGTCAGGTGCTCTACCGATGGAACGTATCTACCGCGCGCAGGGGCTACTTCACGCCGCGCGGCAGCTACCGGCCGCAGTGGACCGCGCGGATGTGGTACTCGCGCAAGTACGACAATTCGCCGATGCCGTATTCGGTGTTCTTCCGCGGCGGCTACGCCATCCATGGCACCGGCGCCGTGAAGTATCTCGGGCGTCCGGCCTCGCATGGCTGCGTGCGCCTGCACACAGCCAATGCCGCAACCTTCTATTCGATGGTGAAGGAAGCCGGCTACGGCAACACGCGGATCGTCGTCACCGACTGAAACGGGCCGGAGAGGGCGCCGAAAGTCGCAGGCAGGAATTGCTGCCTGCGCGCCTGCTCCGTTCGGGCGTTGCAGCAATGCCTCACATGCTTCGAAAAACAACGGCTTATACTACCGTAAGGAGTGCCGAATCTGGTTTGTATGACACGGCCGTGGTAATTACGACGCGTTAATTCTGGCTGCTTGGGGACTATGATGTATCGATTTCTTTTGAGTGCTGCGATCGCGGCAACGGCAACTTCGGCTTTCGCTGCCGACACGCCGGTTGTTCTGGACCAGGAACTGGCCCAGCCGCATATATCAGGTTATGGCGAAGTTTATCTCGGCGGTATCTATTTCGCGACTCCCGGGGACGATGCAGACGGCACGACTGCCGGTGGCGCCGCTCGTATCAATTTCCCGATCGACGCCCGCTGGAACATCCAGACCGACGCCGTTATCGATTCGCTTTGGATCGAAGGCACGAACATCTACAGCTACGGCGGCGCGATCCATGGCTACTGGCGCGATCCAAGCTCATATGCCCTCGGCGGCTTTGCCACGATCAACGGATATGGCGGCGACGAGTTTGTAAGTGATGCCGATCTGTATACTTTCACGGTCGGTCCCGAAGCGCAGGCTTATTTCGGCAATGTGACCCTCTACGGCCAAGTCTACTACGGCCAGTTGCGTGCAAGCGGCGAGTCCGAGCATCTCGACAATTGGGGCGGCCGCGGTGTGGTGCGCTACTTTGCCCAGGATGACCTTCGGTTTGACGGCGAACTTGGCTTTTCGAGACTCTCGGAGAGTGGCGTGCACTTCGATACGGTTAGCGCGGCACTCCAGGCCACCTATAGGTTTTCAGGCACGCCATGGTCCGTATTCGGACGTTACCAGCTGGATCACGTGACTTTCTCCGAAGCGTCGGGCAGCGTGAACATCCACAAATATGTGGTCGGGCTGCGCGCAAGCTTCGGCTCGGATACGCTGCTCTCGGAAGACCGCAATGGCGCCACCATGGATACGTATCGACCCAACTTTACGGTGCCGTTCCTCTAGGATTGTTCAGCCAGTTCAGGTCACCTGAAATCAGAGCCGCGAAGAGCGATCTTCGCGGCTTTTCCTTGCGCAGACACCGGCTTTCTTGCGCTCGGGCTGAGTTGATCGAACCGCTGAGCGATTTTGAGATACGGCCCGAAGGCTCAGCCGGCCTCCTTGGCCTGCCTACGCCGCTTGCGGCGGCGGCCGCTCATCTCCCAACGCTTGTGGAACCACATCCACTGTCCGGGATCCTCGCGCACCCAGCGCTCGACGACGTCGGCGAGCAGCTGGGTGGTGGCGTGAACATCGACGCTGCCGCCTTCGGTGCGTGGCAGGGTGAGCTTATCTTCGATTTCGAGGCGGAACCGGTTTCCCGGCAGCCTGACGCAGCGGGCGGGATAGACATCGCAATCATAGTGGCGGGCGAGCATGCCCAGCACCGGATTGCTCTGGCAGGGGCGGCCGAAGAAGGTCGTCTCGTCGCCGTTCGTGAATTTCTGATCGACCAGCACGCCGATATTGCCGCCGTTTTCCAGGATGGCGGCGAGCGCGAACGACGAGCCGGTCGAAGAGGGGAGCAGCCCTCCCATCGTCGAGCGGCGTGTCGAGTGGATGTAGTCGGCGAGGTAGGGGTTGTTCGGCGGGCGGAACAGCGCCGTGATGTTCATGCCGAAGGTGGCAGCGGCGACGGGCAGCAGCTCGAAATTGCCGAGATGGCCGGTGAACAGGATGTGTGGCTTCTTCTCGCCGGCTATCTCGACGAAATGGTCGATGCCGCGGACCTCGACCCGGCCCGGCTTGGCGGCATTCGGGTCGAAATCGAAGAGGGCATCAAGGAAAATGTATTCGGCGGCAAGCCGGGCCATGTTGCCCCACATGTCGGACGCGATGGTCTCGATTTCGGCATCGCTCTTTTCCGGATAGGCAAGGCGCAGATTGTTGACGGCCACCCTGTGCCGCTCGACCAGCGGCCCGATGCGGCGGGCGACGCGGTCAGCAAAGTTCAGCGCGCTGTCCGGCGGCAAAAGGCGCAGCAGGCCGATCATCGCCATGGCGAGCCGCGCGACCAGCCAATGCTCCATCTGGCGCAACCGCCGGCCGTAGCGGAACATGAAGTCCCGGCGGGCTTTCTTGAGCACCTTGGCGACCATCTTGGCTTAGGAGACGCGCAGGATGATCTTGCCGAAGACGTCGCGGCCTTCCATGCGCTTCAGCGCGGCGCCGATGTCGTCGAAGCCGACTTCGGTATCGATGACCGGGGCGACAAGGCCGGCCGCCATCTTCTGCATGGCATCGGCCATGTTCTCCATGCGGCAGCCGAAGGAGCCAAGCAGCTTCAGCTGCTGCTGGAAAAGCTGCATCAGATTGACCTGCGTAGACACGCCAGAGGTCGAGCCGCAGGTGACGAGACGGCCGCCACGCCTCAAGGAGAGCATCGAGCCGGCAAAAGTGTCGGCGCCGACATGCTCGAAGACGACATCGACGCCCTTCTTCTTCGTCAGCTTGCGCACGACGCCTTCGAAGCGGTCCTCGCGATAGTTGATGACATGGTCGGCGCCAAGCGCCTTCGCCTTGTCGATCTTGTCGTTCGATCCGACCGTGGTGATTACAGTGCAGCCCATCTTCTTGGCCAACTGGATCGCGGCGGTGCCGATGCCGGAGCCGCCGGCATGGACGAGGATGGTCTCGCCGGGCTCCAGCTTCGCGTTGTCGAACAGCATGTGCTCGACGGTGCCGAAGGTGACGGGCGCCACGGCGGCGCCGATCTCGGTGACGCCGGGCGGCGCGGTTACCAGCAGGCGGGCCGGCAGGTTGATCCTTTCCTGGGCAAAACCGTCGAGGTGAAAGCCGTGGACGCCGGACACATGCTCGCAAAGATTGTCGCGGCCTTCGCGGCAGGCTCGGCAAAGCCCGCAGGTGCGCGCGCCGTAGATCGATACCAACTGGCCTGGCAGGAGGTTGGAGACGCCGGGCCCGACCGCCTCGACCTCGCCGGAGGCTTCGGCGCCGACGACCAGCGGCAGCTTGCGCTTGGCGAATGCCATGCCGCGCCAGCCCCATACGTCGATATGGTTGAGCGCCACCGCCCTGATGCGGAGCGTCACTTCGCCGAGCGAAGGCGGCGGGGGCGGCGGCAGGTCCACCGTTTCAAGGCGGCGGTCCTCGATAAGTTGCAATGCGCGCATGGGGCCTGTCGGGTTCTGTCAGAGCGGAAAGAGGTCCGCTTAGACCGGTTCCCGCGCCATGACAAGGCAGGTGTTCTGGCCGCCGAAGCCGAAGGAATTCGACAAAACCGTGCCGACCGCGGCGTTGCGCTTCTTGTTCGGCACCACGTCGAGCACGATCGCAGGATCGGGATTGTCATAGTTGATCGTCGGCGGGATGACACTTTCGCGCATCGTCATCAGCGAGAACGCGGCCTCGACCGCGCCGGCGGCCGACAGCGTATGGCCGATCATCGACTTGTTGGAAGATATAGGCATCGAGCCGATCCGCTCGCCGAATACGGTCGACAGCGAGAGGTGCTCCATCTTGTCGTTTTCCGGCGTCGAGGTGCCATGCGCGTTGACGTAGTCGATCTCGTCTTCGCCGAGGCCCGCGTCGGCAAGGGCGGCTCGCACGGCGGCGATCGCCGGCGAACCGTCGGGCTTTGAACGCGTGCGGTGGAAATCGTCGGCCTTTTCGCCGCAACCGCGCATGATGCCGAGGATGGTGGCGCCCCGGGCCAGCGCCGCCTCAAGCGATTCCAGCACCAGCGCGCCGGAGCCTTCGGCCAGCACGAAACCGTCGCGATCCTTGGAAAAGGGCTTTGACGCCTTTTCCGGGATGTCGTTGTGGGTGGAAAGCGCCGACAGCAGCGAGAAGCGGATCAGCGCCTCGGCGGTGGCGGACCCGTCCGCGCCGATCGACAGCGCCTTGTCGCATTCGCCGCGGCGGATCGCCTCGACACCGAGCTGGATGGCGGTCGCGCCGGAAGCGCAGGCGGTCGACAGCGTGATCGGCAGGCCGCGCGTGCCGAAACGGTCGGCGAGACGATCGGCAATCGAGCCGAACTGAGTGGTCTCGAAAACGTCGAGCTCCTTCAACGCGCGGGCCACGCGCAACAATCTCTCAGCGCCGCTTTCCTGCTTGTCCGAATTATAGAGCGAGAAGCGGTCGGCCCAGTCGAGCTCGACCGGCGGCGAGGCGAGGAACAGCGGGCCGCCGAAATCGCCGGAATCGAGGCCGGCTTCCGACACTGCCTCCTGAGCCGCCGTCTCGGCCAGCTCGTAGGTGAGGGGGCTGGCACCCTTGGAGCTCGACGGCAGGAAGTCGACCATGCCGGAGATGCGGGTGTTGAGATGATCGATGGGAAAGCGGGTGATCGGATGGATACCGGATTTTCCGGAGGTCAGCGCCGCCCAGTTGTCCGCCTTGCCGACGCCGAGCGAGGTAACGACGCCGATGCCGGTCACGGCGACGATCGGCCTGCCCATGTGATCGCGGAGATTGGCCATGTTTCCTATCTGCCTCGGTCCAGAGCAATTCCAGGGAAAGTGTATCGCGGTTTTCCGTCCGGAATTGCGTAAAACAAATCTATGCGGCCTTGATCAGTCCCAGGCCCTCGAATTGGTGATAGCCGATCGCCGTTGCAAGGACGGCAGCAGGAGTACCGTCGAATGGCCGCTCCACTGTTGCATCGAAGACAGGGTAGGAAGCCTTGCGGTCGACGGCGAGCGCTGCGAGCGCCACGGCAAAGGGAAACTGCGCTTCCTTCATGTGCCCGGTGAACGTCGAGAAAGCGCGCGCGGCAATCGCCGGATTTGCGTCGAGCGCCGCCTTTTCGGCCGCCGTGGCGGCATGAGCGCCGGAGGCCCCGGAAATCGTCAGCAATTCGCCGGCGGCGGGCAGCGCCGCCTGCTTCAGCAGGGCAGCGATCTCGGCGTTCAACTCGCCGCGCCGGCGCCGGGCGCGGCCGGAAATGACTGGGCCAAGTTCAGCATAGATTTTGCGACCGCGGCTCACCGCGTGCTCGCGCTGTTCGAGCACCAGGAAAGCGCCGCCTGAGCCCGTCACCACGCCGCCGCCTTCGGCGCCCTGCCGCTGCCAGAGCGGCCGCCAGGGGCCGCGGTGCAGGTAGCCGGCAAGCTCGTAGCCGAGCAGCATGTCGGAATGTTCGGTCTGGAACGC
This sequence comes from Mesorhizobium silamurunense, assembly GCF_014843905.1. Lineage (NCBI taxonomy): Bacteria > Pseudomonadati > Pseudomonadota > Alphaproteobacteria > Hyphomicrobiales > Phyllobacteriaceae > Mesorhizobium > Mesorhizobium silamurunense. The sequence goes on from NZ_LPVS01000078.1 coordinate 42,580, forward strand.
GCCGCCGACCAGCACATGGGTCGACTGGCCGGAACGGATGCGCGCGGCCGCCGTCTCGACGGCGGAGACGCCGGCGCCTTCCTCGCCCATGAAGGTGCGGGACGAGCCGGTGACCTTGTGAACGATGGAGATATTGCCTGCGAGCAGGTTGGAAAGCTGGGCCAGGAACAGCGTCGGCCGCAATTCCGTGGTCAGCTTCTCGTTGAGCAGCACGTCGCGGTCGTTGCGGCTCTCGGAAGCGGCGAGGATCGCGCTGTCGACAGCCTCGTCGCGCTCGCCGCCGCCGGCCGCCACCACCATGTCCATGGTGGCGCAGAGCTCGTCATTGCCCTTGATGCCGGCGTCGTCCAGCGCCAGGCCGGCAACATAGGTGCCGAGCCTCTGCCAGGTTTCCATCTGGCGCTGGTCGCCGCGCTTGGCGATCTGCAGGTTCCAGTCGATCTCGGGCAGCGGATGGATGGTGTAGGGCGCAAAGCGCGTCGCATCGAGCACCGGCTCGACGCCCGGTCGGGTCAGCTTCTGCCAATGCGCGTCCGGTCCTTCTCCCAGCGAGGAGACAAGGCCGATGCCGGTGATGACGACGTCGTGAGAACTCATGGGCGCCTGTTGTTGGGGCGGCTGTTGTGGGTCAGGTGACCGGGCACGTCAAGACCGTGCCCGAGCCGCCTCAGGCGGCCTTGGCTGCGACCAGCGCGTCGATCTTGGCGCACAGGTTCTTCATGACGAAGTAGTCGTCGGTCGAGGCCTTGCCGTCATTGACCTCCTGCGTCCACTTTTCCAGCGGCACTTTGATGCCGAATTCCTTGTCGATGGCAAAGACGATGTCGAGGAAATCGAGGCTGTCGATGCCGAGATCGTCGATGGTGTGGCTTTCGGGCGTGATGGTGTCGATATCGATCTCGCTGGTGTCGGCAATGATCTTGGCGACTTTCTCGAACGTGGTGGACAAGGGCTCTTCCTTCGGTTGCGGGCGGAATCTGTCCGCATCTTGTTTGGGCGCTGTCTAATCGGTTTTTCCGGGCAGGAAAAGGCCTGAGGCGCCGGGCGCAGATGGGATGCCGGCTTTCTAGACGCAAGAAGGGCCGCTGAATGACTAGCGGCCCTTCCCATTTGACGTCACGTCAGTCTCTGTTTCGATGCATGTCGCTGTCCCAAAACCGGAACCACTTTTGGGCGACATGCATCAGCCCTCGCGGAGCTTGACCAGGTCGTTCAGCAGCCCGCCCGTTCCGTTGTGGACGGTCAGCCGCTCGACCTTGCCGGCGATGGCCTCGAGAGCTTCGAGCTCCTTCAGCCGCAGCATCACCGGGTTCTCGGCCATCACCTTGGCCGTGTTGAGCAGCGAACGCGTGGCGTTCGTCTCCTCGCGGCGGCGGATGACGTTGGCCTCGGCCTGCTTTTCGGCCGAAACCACCTGGTTGAGGATTTCACGCATATCGCCCGGCAGGATGACATCCTTGAGCGCGATATCGCTGACCTCGAGGCCGATCGCGGCCATGTCGGCACGCACCTTGGCCGCCGCCTCATCGTCGACCATCACCTTCTTGTCGAGGATCTGGTCGAGCGTGAGCGCGCCAAGCGTCTTGCGGAAGGCGTACTGCAGGGCGCGGTAGAGGGCTTCGGAGAAGTCCTTGACCGTGCTCACCGCCGTCACCGGATCGACGACCCGGTATTCGGCGGCGATGTTGACGCGGATCGTCACGCGATCCTTGGTCAGCATCTCCTGCCCGGCGACATCGAGCGACTGCCGCTTGAGGTCGACGACCTTCACCTGGACGATGCGCCCGACATTCCAGAAGGCGTGGACGCCCGCCGCAAGCGTGCGGGTGTAGACGCCGTCCACGAACAGCAGCCCGACCTGGCCGTCCACGACCGGATGCAGGAACATGTGTTCCGTCTTCCGGGCCTGGCCGATCCGGCGCATCAAGGCCGGATCGACGGCGAGATCCGCCGCCGTGTCGACGGACGTCACCTTCCACGGGCCGGCATCCGTCCACAGCACGAGCTTGCGATCCGGAGTGAGAACGGCATGGAGGGCGCCGTCGCGCTCGATGACGGCAATGTCGGTGCGCCCGGTGCGAACGACGGTGAAATGACGCGCGGCCACATCCGGGAGCTTGTCGAACAATGCCTTCTCGTAAGCCGAAACGAATTCCGGATTCTTCAGGTCGTGCCTTGACACTTCCAGGTTCCCGCGCCGGCTGGCGAGCCAGTGCTCGCCCGGCATCAGGACAGCCTGGATCTCGCCCTTGTAGAGGGCGACGGCACGCTCATTTTCCTTCACGAGGACGCGCTGGCGTCCAAGAAGCTTTTCGAGAATGATCTTCATTGTCTTTACTCCTGTCGGGCATGGCCCCATGCGAGGCGTCACGTCATGCGTCGATCGTCCTTTCGTTGCTTGTTTCCATCGTCTCTTTTCAGTTCCGGCCACGAATGATCCGGAGACCGGTGGCATCCGCGCACGACGGGCCTTCGGGAGCGGATCGCAGGGGCGGCGAAGCGGGCGCCGGAGCCCGAAGGCTCCTTTGCTGGCACTGCCGCGCCTTGATCGTCACCGCGGGCCTGGCCGCGAGCCGATGGCGCAGGACATCGCGGGCCGGTGGGGCCGAAGCCCTGCCGTCCTTGAAATCCTTGCATTCCGGTCCCCGGACCGTTTTGGATAACACCACCAAAAGGTGTCGTGCCCTTCCCGAGAGATGGGTGACAGTTCATTCCGGATAGATGGGTTACA
>NZ_LPVS01000079.1:0-102678 GCF_014843905.1 Mesorhizobium silamurunense
GGCGCGCCGCGGGCCGCGGCGACGCCGAACGGCGCCGCGAAGCCGGCCGCTCCACCTGTCGGGGGCGAGGATGCTCCGCCGCAGGGCGACACCCCTTCCCTGCTCTCGGCGCTGCGGCTGGAACAGGCGACGGCGCGCAGGATCGACCCTTCGGCCTACGTTGCCATTCGCGATACGGCCGCGCTGAATGCTTGGATCGCCGAGGCGAAGGAAGCCGGCATCCTGGCCTTCGACGCCGAGACCACCTCGTCCGACCCGATGCAGGCCGACTTGGTCGGCCTCTCCATGGCGGTCGCGCCGGGCCGGGCTGTCTACTTGCCGCTCGCCCACATGAGCGGCAATGGCGACCTGCTTGGCGGCGGCCTTCTGTCGGACCAGATCCCGGTCCGTGAAGCGCTGGCGCTGCTCAAGCCCCTGCTCGAGGACAGGTCGGTCCTCAAGATCGTGCAGGACATGAAATACGATATCGTCGTGATGAGCCGGCATGGCATCGAGGTCGGGCCGTTCGACGACACGATGCTGGTCTCCTACGTGCTCGATGCCGGCACGTCCGGCGGCCACGACCTCGCCTCGCTGTCGGAGAAGTGGCTCGGCCATGCCCCGGCCTCGAAGAAGGAGCTTGCCGGCTCGGGAAAGAGCGCCGTCGGCTTCGACCAGGTCGACATCGGGCGGGCGACCGCCTATGCCGGCGAGCAGGCCGACCTGGCGCTGCGGCTCTGGCAGTTGCTGAAGCCCAGGCTTGCCGCCAAGGGCCTGGTTTCCGTCTATGAACGGCTGGAGCGCCCGCTGGTGCCTGTGCTCGCCCGGATGGAGCAGCGCGGCATTTCGGTCGATCGCCAGATCCTCTCCAGGCTGTCGGGCGAGCTGGCGCAAGGCGCCGCCCGTGTCGAGGAGGAAATCTACGGGATCGTCGGCGAGCGCATCAACATCGGCTCGCCGAAACAGCTCGGCGACATATTGTTCGGCAGGATGGGCCTGCCGGGCGGGTCCAAAACCAAGACAGGTCAGTGGTCGACCTCGGCGCAGCTTCTGGAAGACCTCGCCGCCGAGGGCCACGAGCTGCCGCGCAAGATCGTCGACTGGCGCCAACTCACCAAGCTGAAATCGACCTATACCGACGCGCTGCCGGGCTTCATCAACCCCGGCACCAACCGCGTCCATACCTCATACGCTCTGGCGGCGACCACGACCGGCCGCCTGTCCTCATCCGATCCCAATCTGCAGAACATCCCGGTGCGTACCGCGGAAGGCCGCAAGATCAGGACCGCCTTCATCGCCGAAAAGGGCCACAAGCTGGTTTCGGCCGACTACAGCCAGATCGAATTGCGCGTGCTTGCCCATGTCGCCGAGATCCCTCAACTCAAGCAGGCCTTCGCCGACGGCGCCGACATCCATGCCATCACGGCGTCGGAAATGTTCAACGTGCCGGTCGAAGGCATGCCTTCGGAAGTGCGCCGGCGCGCCAAGGCGATCAATTTCGGCATCATTTACGGCATCTCGGCCTTCGGCCTCGCCAACCAGCTGTCGATCCCTCGCGAGGAGGCGAGCGCCTACATCAAGCGCTACTTCGAGCGCTTCCCGGGCATCCGCGACTATATCGAGGAAACCAAAGCCTATGCGCGCGAATACGGCTTCGTCGAAACGATCTTCGGCCGCCGCATCCACTATCCGGAGATAAGGTCCTCCAATCCATCGGTCCGCGCCTTCAACGAGCGCGCCTCGATCAATGCGAGGCTCCAGGGCACCGCCGCCGACATCATCCGCCGCGCCATGGTGCATATGGAAGAAGCGCTGGAGAAGGCGAAGCTTTCGGCCCGCATGCTGCTTCAGGTCCACGACGAACTGATCTTCGAAACGGTGGAAGCGGAGGTCGAGGCGACGATCCCCGTCGTGCGCCGCGTCATGGAAAACGCGCCGATGCCGGCCGTCTCGATGTCGGTGCCGCTGCATGTCGATGCGCGGGCCGCCGACAACTGGGACGAGGCGCATTGAGTTTTCCGCCTTCACGCACAGCAAGCCAGCCGTAGCGATCCTTCGCGTCCTGCCGGACATCTCCACCATTTGGGAGATCAGATGTCGCCGCCGTTTTCGCCAATCGCCAGCGGTGCAGGAATGTTGGCATGGGCGGAGTTGCCAATCTCGCCCCAAATGGTGGAGATGTCCGGCAGGACAGAGGGGGGCGCTGTCCCGCCGGCTTAAAGAGTTTTTATGCTACGCTGCGTTAAGCCGCCTCGGCCCTGCACTTGGCGCAAACCCCCCGAAACTCGATCACCGCCTTCTTGGCGGCGAAACCCGTCGAGCGCACCCATTCGTCCAGCCGGTGGTCGACATCGTGGTCGGACATCTCGGTTACCTGGCCGCAGCTGTCGCAGATGGCGAAGGCGGTCATCGAATGGCTGTGGTCGTGCGGCTCGGCGCAGGCGACGAAGGAGTTGAGGCTTTCCAGCCGGTGCACAAAGCCCGACTTTACCAGCGTGTCGAGCGCGCGGTAGACCTGCAGCGGCGCCCGGAAGCCGCGCTCGCGCAGCTGGTCGAGCAGCATATAGGCGCTGAGCGGCCCGCTGGCGGCTTCGAGCTTCTCGAGCACGCACAGCTGGTTCTTGGTCAGCGTATCCCTTGCCGTCATCTTGTCCGTCCGGTCGTCGCGCCGTTTCGCGAGTCGATTGTGCACGCAAACGGTCTCAGGTCCATGAGATAGCGACGATCGAGCATTTTTGCCACTGTTTCCGCAGTCGGCCGCCCGGCGCGGCCACTACTTGCGCGACGGTCCCTTGCGCTCGGCGGATGCCGCCCAAAGGTTGATGTCGGCCTCGCGTGCGTAGGTGTCGATCTCGGCCAGTTCGGCATCGCTGAACTCGAGCGCCTTGAGCGCCCCGACGCAATCCTCGACCTGTTCGGGCCGGCTGGCGCCGATCAGCGCCGTGGTCACGCGTCCCTTGCGCAATACCCAGGCCAGCGCCATCTGCGCCAACGTCTGGCCGCGCCGTCCGGCGATGGCGTTGAGCGCCTTGATATTGGCGATCGACTTGTCGTTGATGAAGGCCGGACGCAGCGACTTGCCTTGGGATGCGCGGCTGCCTTCCGGGATGCCGCCGACATATTTGTCGGTCAGCATGCCTTGCGCCAGCGGCGAGAACACGATCGAGCCGATGCCGAGCCCCTCCAGCGTGTCCAGAAGCCCATCCTCCTCCACCCAGCGGTTGAGCATCGAATAGCTCGGCTGGTGGATCAGGCAAGGCGTACCGAGTTGCCTCAATATGTCGGCCGCCTCGCGCGTGCGCTGCGAATTGTAGGAGGAGATGCCGGCATAGAGCGCCTTGCCCGAACGCACGGCATGATCGAGCGCGCCCATGGTTTCTTCCAGCGGCGTCTCGGGGTCGAAGCGGTGGGAATAGAAGATGTCGACATAGTCCAGCCCCATTCGCTTGAGGCTCTGGTCGAGGCTCGCCAGCACATATTTGCGGCTGCCCCATTCGCCATAAGGGCCGGCCCACATCTCATAGCCCGCCTTGGTCGAGATGATCAGCTCGTCGCGATAGCCGGCGAAATCGGTGCGCAGGATCTCGCCGAACGCGGTCTCGGCCGAGCCGGGCGGCGGGCCGTAATTGTTGGCGAGGTCGAAATGCGTGATGCCGAGGTCGAAGGCCTTGCGCACGATCGCCTGCTTGGTCCTGTGCGGCGTGTCGTTGCCGAAATTGTGCCACAGCCCGAGCGAGATGGCCGGCAGCTTGAGGCCGGACCGCCCGCAGCGGTTGTAGATCATCTTCTCGTAGCGGTTCTCGGCGGCGACATAGGGCATGGGGAAATCCTCGGAATCGAAGCGACGCGGCGAGCGCCGCGGCGAATTTGAATCGATGCTTGTCCCCATCCATACCCTCTCCCCGCCGAAACGGGGAGAGGGTAGTTGCCACCTACTTCTTCTTCGCCAGCAGCGCCTTGGCTTCCTTGATGCCAAGCGCCGCCGGCCGCTCGCAGGTTGTCTGCATGGCGACGAACTTGCCGCTTTCGCCGGAGCGCAGGATGCCGGTCATGACGTCGACGGCGTGCAGCGCCAGCTCCATCGAACAGCGGTGCGGCCGCCCTTCGGCGATCGCGATCGCCATGTCGGCAAGGCCGGCGGTGCGGTAGTTCGCCATCATGCCGTGACCGTGCATCTCGTTGGGCACACCGAACGGATGATCCCACTTCGGCAGCTTCTTCACCGGCTTGGTCGCGTCGGTGAAGCGCACCTCGCCGCCGAAGAAGTTCGGGTCCGGCACGAAGACGGTGCCCGCCTCGCCATAGAGCTCCATCGGCGCGTGGCCGTGGCTCCAGACGTCCCAGCTGGTGTTGAGCGTCACCACCGCGCCATTCGCGAATTCGAGCAGCGCATGGATGGTGGTCGGCGTGTTGACCGGGATCTTTTCGCCCGCGCGCGGTTTGGAGCTGATAGTCCGCTCCTTGGCTGGCGTCGCCGCAAAAGCCGCCACCTGCTTCACCGGCCCGATCAGCTGGATCAGGTTGGTGACATAGTACGGACCGATGTCGAGCACCGGCCCGGCGCCCGGCTGGAAGAAGAAGTCCGGATTGGGGTGCCAGTGTTCCATGCCGTGGCCCATGACATGGCAGGTGCCGCTGGTGATCTTGCCGAGCTTGCCGCTGTCGATCAGCTCGCGCGCCAGCTGATGCGCGCCGCCGAAGAACGTGTCCGGCGCCGATCCGATGCGCAGCCCTTTCTTCTCAGCCAGTTTCTTGAGGTCGAGCCCCTCCTCGATCGACAGCACGAAGGGCTTTTCCGAATAGACGTGCTTGCCGGCCTCGAGCACCGCTTTCGACACTTCGTAGTGCACGGCCGGAATAGTAAGGTTAACGATGATGTCGATCTCGTCGTCCTTGAGAAGGTCGTCGACCGTCTCGGCGCGGAGCTTGAACTCCTTCGCCCGCATCTTCGCCGCATCCATGTTGATATCCGCGCAGGCGCGCATCTTGATGCCGCGGAACAGCGGCGCCAGCGAGAAATACGCCTTCGAGATGTTGCCGCAGCCGATGACGCCTACGCCAAGTTTGTTTGCCATGATGGTATGTCCTAGTAATTCTTGACGGATTCGATCGAGCGACGGGCGAAGCGCTCGATGTCGTTGGGGTTGTCCTGCTCCATGACGAAATACTGCGCCGCGCTCTTGGCGCGCAACGCCTTGATCAGGCCGGGCCAGTCGATGGTGCCGTGACCCACATCCGACCAGCCGTCCTCGTCCAGCCCTTCGCCGGGCTTGGCCATGTCCTTGACGTGGACGGCATTGATGCGCTTGCCGTGCTTCTCGATCCAGGGCAGCGGATCGGCGCCGCCGCGCACCACCCAGGCGACGTCCATCTCCCAGCCGATATCGGGCGCCGCGGACAGGATATGATCCTGCGGCAGCGAGCCGTCGGCGAGCGCCTTGAATTCGAAATCATGGTTGTGCCAGGCAAAGCCGTAGCCGGCCTTCTCCGCGGCCTCGCCGACCTTGGCGAGCCGCTCGCCGAAGCCGCGCCAGCCGGCGGCATCGCCCGGCCGCGCATCGGGCATCAGGTAGGGGCAGATCAGCAGCTTGACGCCAAGCGCATCGGCGATTTTTCGCACGCCGTCGAAATCCTTCTCGAGTGCCTCGATCGAAAAATGCCCGGTCGGCATGGCGAGCCCGTTCTTATCGAGCTCGGCGCGGAATGCCTTGGGATCGTCATAGACGCCGCCAAAGCCTTCGACTTCCTTGTAGCCGAGCTCGCCGAGCATTTTCAGCACGCCGTCCCATGGCTGGAAATTGCGGGCGCTGTAGAGTTGGAATGACCAGTTCATCTGTCCTGTCCGTTCTGTTTGGTCTTGGGGAGGTTAAAGGCGATTGTCGGTCTCGGCGTCGAACAGCGAGGCACGCGCCGGATCGAAGCCGATGCGGATCGCATCGCCGTTGCGCAGCGTCTTGTCGGCTTCGACGCGGAAGGAGATGATCTGGCCGCCGAGCTTCGTCCACACCAGCGTGTCGGAGCCCATCGGGTCGACGATCTCGACCGTCGACTCGGCGGTGAACGGCATGGCCCTGGCGGCTTCGCCAAATTCGATGTGCTCCGGCCGGATGCCGAACACGCAAGGCTTGGCGGCGCGTCCGCTTTCGTTATCGAACTGATAGCGGCCAAGTGGCACCGAAACACCGTCGGCCTTGAACACCGGCGCCTCGCCCGCTTCCAGGTGCCCGTTGATAAAATTCATCGCCGGCGAACCGAGGAAGCCGGCGACGAAGCGGTTGACCGGGCGATTGTAGATCGTCTGCGGCGCGTCGAGCTGCTGGATGACCCCGCCCCTCATGACGGCGATGCGGTCGGCGAGCGTCATCGCCTCGATCTGGTCGTGGGTGACGTAGATCATGGTATTCTCGAGCTTGCGGTGCAAAAGCTTGATCTCGACGCGCAGTTCCGAGCGCAGCTTGGCGTCGAGGTTGGACAGCGGCTCGTCGAACAGGAACACGTCGACGTCACGCACCAGCGCCCGCCCGATCGCCACGCGCTGCCGCTGGCCGCCGGAAAGCGCCGAAGGCTTGCGCTGCAACAGCGGCTCGATCTGCAGGATCTCCGCCGCCCGCGCGATGCGTTTGGCGATCTCATCCTTCGGCACGCCGGCAACGCGCAGCCCGAACGAGAGGTTCTTCTCCACCGTCATCTGCGGATAGAGCGCATAGGACTGGAACACCATGCCGATGCCGCGGTCCTTCGGCTCCTCCCAGGTGACGTTCTTGCCCTTGATGAAGATGCGGCCTTCCGAAATGTCGAGCAGGCCGGCGATGCAGTTGAGCAAGGTCGACTTGCCGCAGCCCGACGGCCCGAGCAGCACGATGAACTCGCCCTCGGCGACGTCCAGATTGAGCGTCTGCAGAACCGAGACCGAGCCGAAATTCAGCGACAGGTTCTGGATCGAAACGCTGGGATCGGCGATTGCAGCCATCATCATCCTTTCACCGCGCCGGCGGCGATGCCGCGCACGAAGAGCTTGCCGGAAACGAAGTAGACGATGAGCGGCACGAGGCCGGTCAGGATGGTGGCGGCCATGTTGACGTTGTATTCCTTCACGCCCTGCACCGAATTGACGATATTGTTGAGCTGCACCGTCATCGGATAGGTGTCGGGACGGGTGTAGACGACGCCGAACAGGAAGTCGTTCCAGATACCGGTCACCTGCAAGATGATGGCGACGACGAAGATCGGCAGCGACATCGGCAGCATGATGCGCAGGTAAATGCCCCAGAAGCCGGCGCCGTCGACGCGCGCAGCGCGGAACAGCTCCTCAGGCATCGACGTGAAATAATTGCGGAACAAAAGCGTCAGGATCGGCATGCCGAAGATCGAATGCACGATCACCAGCCCGGTGAGCGTGCCGTAGATGCCGATCTCGCGCAGGATGATGACGATCGGATAGATCATCACCTGATAGGGGATGAAGGCGCCGACGATCAGGATGACGAAGAAGGTGTCGGCGCCCTTGAAGCGCCAGTTGGCCAAGGCATAACCGTTCACCGAGGCGATCGCGATCGACAGCAGCACCGACGGCACGGTGATGCGCACCGAATTCCAGAAGCCGCGCGAGAGCCCGTCGCAATTGAGGCCGGTGCAGGCTTGCGACCAGGCTTTGACCCAAGGCTCGAAGGTGATCTCCAACGGCGGCGAGAAGATATTGCCGAGGCGGATTTCCGGCATGCCTTTGAGCGAGGTCACCACCATCACGTAGAGCGGCAAAAGATAATAGAGCGCCACGACGAGGAGCGTTCCGTAGAGAAAGATGTTGCGACGCGAGAGCGCATGCCGCGGCTTCGGCCCGCTCGGTCCGGACGCTGCGGATCTGATGGCAGCCGCTTCGGCGGCGACGGAAACGTCAGCCACGCTTCTTGCCTCCGAATTCGAGATAGGCCCATGGCACGATGACGATCACCACCGAGAGCAGCATCATGGTCGAGGCCGCAAAGCCCTGGCCGAGATTCTGGGCGAAGAACATGTAGTCGTAGACGTATTTTGCCGGCACCTCGGAGGCGATGCCCGGGCCGCCGCTGGTCTGGGCTACGACGAGGTCGTAGACCTTGACGATGCCGGCGGCGATGATCACCAGCGTGGTGATGAAGACCGGCCGCATCATCGGGATGACGATGAAGAGATAGGTCTTCCACATCGGTATGCCGTCGACCCGCGCGGCCTTCCAGATATCCTCGTCGATGCCGCGCAGGCCGGCCAGCATCAGGCACATGATCAGTCCCGTGCCTTGCCAGAGCGCGGCGATCGAAATGCCGTAGATGACGATGCTGGAATTATAGAGCGGGTCGAAGCTGAAGCTCGTCCAGCCGAGGTCGCGCACCACGCGCTGGATGCCGAAATCCGGATTGAGCAGCCACTGCCAGACCAGCCCGGTGACGATGAAGGAGAGCGCGAACGGATAGAGGAAGATGGTGCGGAACGTGTCCTCGAAGCGGATCTTCTGATCGAGGAGTGCTGCGAGGACGAAGCCGATGACCAACGAGAACACCAGCGCGATCACGCCGTAGATCAGAAGGTTCTCGATCGACACCAGCCAGCGCGGCGTCGCCCACAATCGATAGTACTGGTCGAGCCCGACGAAATTCAGCCGCGGCAGCAGCTTCGAATTGGTGAAGGAATAGAGCACCGTCCAGGCCGTGCCGCCGACGAAGACCACGAGCGCGGTCAGGATCATCGGGATCGACGCGACCTTGGCATTGAGATTGCGGAAGAGTTGGTTCGGGCGTTCGCTGTTGCTCATCTCGGCAGCCGCGCTGGGACAATGAGGACATCATGCTCCCGACCCGGGATAGGCAGGGGCCGGGAGCTGGCGGGGGCGCCGTCGATCAATCGGCCGAGGCGATGATGCCGGCGAAGCGCTTCTGCGCCTCTTCGAGCGTCATGTCGGGCTTGGCGAAGAATTCGGAGAACAGATCCTCCTTCTGCTTCTGGCTGTCCTGCGAGAGCAGCTGGTCCGTCCACGGGATGACGGCGCCCTTGGCCAAGATGGCGAGACCCTTCTTCATGCAGTCGTTCGCCGTGTTGAGGTCGACGTCGCCGCGCACCGGCAGCGAACCCTTCTTGAGATTGAAGGCGACCTGGGTCTTCGGATCGAGCAGGGTCTCGGCCAGAACTTCCTGCGCCTTGGACTTGTCGGCATCCTTCAGCAGCGGGAAGTAGAAGGCGTCGCCGCCGGTGGCGATGACCTCGTTCAGGCCAAGGCCGGGCAGGCAGGCATAATCCTTGCCGGCGGTCTTGCCGGCGACCTGGAATTCGCCCTGCGCCCAGTCGCCCATGATCTGGCCACCGGCCTTGCCGGTGATGACCAGATTGGTCGCCTGGTTCCAGTCCTGCACATTGGTGTTCTTAGCCATCTTGCGGGCGTCGTCGGCGGCCTTGAACACCTTGGCGATCTCAGGGCCGCCGGCGAATTTGGCGTCCTTTTCCTTGTAGACCTTGAGGAAGGCGTCGGTGCCGCCGACCGCGGCAAGCAGCACGTCGAAGGCGCCCGATGCCTGCCAGGGCTGCCCGCCGACGGCGAGCGGGATAATGCCGGCCTTTTCCAGCGCCGGCGCGGCGGCCACGAATTCATTCCAGTCCTTCGGCATCGGCACGCCAGCCTTCTGGAAGGCTTCGTTCGACAGCCAGAGCCACTGCCAGGAATGGATGTTGACCGGCACGCAATAGATCTTGCCGTCGATGGTGCAACTGTCGAGCAGGCTCTTCGGCCGCACGATTTCCGTCCACTTGTCCTTGGTGGCGAGATCGGTGAGGTCGCGCATCAGCCCGGCCTGGACAAGCTCCTCCGCCTGGCGGCCGTGGTTGAACTGGGTGGCGCCCATCGGGTCGCCGCCGGTGATGCGGCTGATCATGATCGGCCGCGCCGTGCCGCCGGAGCCGGCGATGGCGCCGTCGACCCAGTGATTGCCGGTCGCATCGAATGCCTTGGCAAGTTCAGCCACCGCCGCCGCCTCGCCGCCCGAAGTCCACCAATGGGTGACTTCGAGGTCGGTCGCGCCCGCCGGTCCGGCGAAGTTCAGCGCGACCGTCGCGGCGAACGCGGCAGTCAGGAATTTGTATCGCATTTCGGTTCCTCCCAGAATCTGAAACGTTACAGATTTTCGATACGGCAAATGGCCGGCATAGGCAACCCCCTCGAATGGAAACGGCATGAGATTTTTTCGGAGCGCGAACAAAATCCCTCTCCAATGGCGATCCGACAGCGCCCAATCCAGTCGGTTGATGCCAGAAGCCGCGAGAAATTGAGATTTCTTTGTGATTCCAGTGGCTTTCAACCCGCTCCGTCGGCACTGACCGCAATGATTGCGGCCTGCCTGTTGGTCACAGGCGTTGGCAATCTGTAACGTTTCAGTATATTGAACCGTGCCACGGGCTGGAAGCCGCGCAAATGTCGATGCGCACGATTGCCGGTCGGCCTCGCGGCTGCTATGCGCCTGATGGGCGGGACGGATGGACAGACGAGCAAGCGAGAAGGACGACGACACGTCGGCTAAGGAACGGCCGACGCTGAAGACGCTCGCCTTCATGACCGGGCTCGGCGTCACGACGGTGTCACGCGCGCTTAAGGATGCGCCGGAGATCGGCGCCGAGACCAGGCGGCGCGTCCAGCTCGTCGCCAAGCAGATCGGCTATCGCCCGAACCGCGCCGGCGTGAGGCTGAGGACCGGCAAGACCAATGTCATCAGCCTGGTGCTTAACACCGAGCACGAGCTGATGAGCTTCGTCTCAGACATCATCTATGGCGTCACGGAAGTGATCGCCGACACGCCCTATCACCTGATCGTCACGCCCTACTCGCGCTCGCAGGATCCGCTCGATCCGGTGCGCTACCTGGTGGAGACCGGCTCCGCCGACGGCGTCATCATTTCACGCACGCAGCCCAATGACCCCAGAGCACGCTACATGCTGGAGCGCGGCATTCCCTTCGCCACGCATGGCCGCACCGACATGGGACTGGTGCATCCCTATCACGACTTCGACAACTATGCTTTTGCCAGCGAAGCCGTGCGGCATCTGGCCGGCATCGGCCGGCGCCGGCTCGCTTTGCTGACGCCACCCATCGGCCTGACCTATCGCGGCCACACTGTGGACGGTTTCACCGATGCGTTGAGCGAAGTCGGCGCCAGCGAAGTGCCGTTCAACACCGTCACGATCGACCATTCGATCGAGCAGATCAGGATGCGGACCGCGCAGCTGATGCGGCGCGAGGATCGGCCGGACGGCTTCGTCAGCAGCGCCGCGGCGGCGACGCTCGCCATTGTCGCCGGCATCGAGGATGCCGGCCTGAAGCTCGGCCGCGATGTTGATGTGGTGTCGAAACAATCGTCGGAACTGCTGCATCTGTTCCGGCGCGAACTGCTGGTGGTCAACGAGAATTTCCGGCTCGCCGGCTCCGAGCTCGCCCGCGCGGTGCTCGGCTGGATCGGCGGCAAGGAACCCGGCTCATTGCAGTCACTCAGCAAACCGGGCGAGGTTCAGGCTTACCGACATTCGGGAGAAAAGTGACGCTGCGCCTCCATGACGGCGATCATCATGCAAAGGGGTTCAGTTCGGGCTTCACTGTCATCAAGGCGACAATGAGCGCAAAGATCGTGATCATGGCTATGCGTCCAGCTAGCGCGCGTTTGTCGCCAGCAAATGCTTTGATCTCTTCACCAGAGATGGCGCCGCGGAGCGCTGTCTGGGCCTGCGCCGCCCAGGGGCGTACGAGCTTGTGCTCGACCGCAATCAAGACGGCGATCAGCGCAAGCGACACCACCAGCCACGGCGTCAGCAGGGACCAGTCGCCAAGAAAGACAAGGACGATGCCGGCAAGCACACCGGCGACCACCAGAAGCCCTGCAAAACGACTGGCAAAGAAAGCCAGTCTGGCCGGCCCTCGCTGACCTCGTCGGGCAGGAACTAGCAGAAGTTCGTTCGCCACGAACAATAGCAAAGCGGCGCACATGGCGTACGCATGGATTCCTAAAACAGTTCCATAGAGCATCTGTCATCGTCCAAATCGTTGGGGAGCGTTGGTAGACATAATGCGAGCGATAGCTCACAATTGTCTACTCGCATTGGGACCGACTGGAAGATGGCACCTAAGCCGCTCACGAATCCAAGGAAGAACGCCTCTCAGGAGAGGTCGCGCGCGACGGTGGACGCGCTTGTCGACGCGACCGCTCGCATTCTGGTCCGGGACGGTTTCGACCGGGCCAGCACCAACCGGATCGCCGAACAGGCCGGCGTGAGCATCGGCTCGCTTTACCAGTATTACCCGGGCAAGGAAGCGCTCGTTGCTGCCGTCATCGATCGTCACAACCAGGATATCATGCAGGTCGTGCGGAGGGTGTTTGCGGAGGTCGCCTCGCAGCCGATCGAGACGGCAGTGCGCCGACTTGTTGCCGTCGCGATCGAGGCGCATCGCATCGACCCCAAGCTGCATCGTGTCCTTGCCGAGCAGATTCCGCGCACGGGACGCCTCGAAAACGTGGAAGCCTTCAATCGTGAAGCCCATGCTCTCTTCAAGAGCTATCTCGAAAGCCACAGCGACGAGCTACGCGTGGCCGATCTTGGACTTGCAGCCTTCGTGTGCGTGACTTCGATCGAAGCGCTGGCCCATAACGCGGTGTTGCACAGCTCTGAGAAGCTGTCGAACAAAGCGGCCGAAACGCTCATTGATGAGGCCACTCGGCTCGTGATCGGATATCTGAAATAGACGTTCCGCGAGAGCGGCGGCTCGTCTCACCCACTCGCCCCGCTGCCCCACGGGCCATGGAACGCCCCCTGCTCGCCGATCCGCTCGAAGCCGTGCGCGCCGAAGAAATCACGCTGCGCCTGGATGAGGTTCGACGTGCCGCGGCCCTGGCGGTAGCTGTCGAAATAAGCGAGCGCCGACGACAGCGCCGGCACCGGCGAGCCCGCCTCGGAGGCCTTGGCCACGATGCGCCTGAGCGACGGATGCGCCTCCTTCATCATGGCGATGAAGGCCGGCGCCATCAAAAGATTCGTCGAAGCGCCGCCTGACCCGAAAGCCTCCGCCATCGTGTCCAGCATCTGCGAGCGGATGATGCAGCCGGCGCGCCAGATCTTGGCGATGGTCGGCATCGGCAGGTTCCAGTTGAACTCCTTCGAGGCGCCGCTCATCACGGCGAAGCCCTGCGCATAGGCCGCGATCTTGCCGGCGAACAACGCCAGTTCGAGATCCTTCAGCAAGGCTGCCTTGTCGCCGGAAATCTTCTCGACGCCGATATTGCCGTAGGCCTTTTCCGCCGCCTGCCGCTCGTCCTTGATCGAGGACAGCACGCGTGCAGCGACCGCGGCCTCGATGGCTGTCGCCGGAATGCCGAGTTGCTGCGCCTCGATGACCGACCATTTGCCGGTGCCCTTCTGGCCGGCACGATCGAGGATGATGTCGACCACCGGCTTGCCGGTTTTCGGATCGTCGGCGGCGAGAACCTTGGCGGTGATCTCGATCAGATAGGAGTTGAGCCGGCCCTTGTTCCAGTCTTCGAAGACCTTGCCGATCTCCTTCGGCCCCATGCCGAGCCCGTCGCGCAGGATGCCGTAGATCTCGGCGATCATCTGCATGTCGGCATATTCGATGCCGTTATGGATTGTCTTGACGAAATGGCCGGCGCCATCGGTGCCGAGCCAGGCGGCGCAAGGCTCGTCCTTGAATTTGGCTGAGATCGCCGTCAGCACCTTCTCAACGCGCTTCCAGGACTCCTCCGTGCCGCCGACCATGATCGACGGCCCGTGACGCGCGCCCTCCTCGCCGCCGGACACGCCCATGCCGATGAAGGTCAGGCCCGAGCCGGAGAGTTCGGAAAAGCGCCGCATCGTGTCACGGAAATTGGCATTGCCGGCGTCGATGACGATGTCGTTGGCCGACAGCACCCCGCGAAGTGCCGCGATCTGCTCGTCGACCGGCTTGCCGGCCAGCACCATGATGATGATCGGCCGAGGCGGCCGGATCGCCGCGGCAAGTTCCTCCAGGCTGTAGCAAGGGACGATCCTGTCCTTCAGCGACCCTGCGCCCTCGACAAAGGCATCGGTGCGCGATCGCGTCCGGTTGAAGACGGCGATGCGGTGCCCGTGCTCGGCGATGTTGAGCGCCAGGTTGGAGCCCATCGTGCCAAGACCGATAAGGCCGATTTCGGCTTTTTCCATCGTTTCTTCCCTGCTTTCGGATCGTTTGTTGGAAGTCGCTTTTGCAAGGATGATTGACGGGCCTTCGCGACCGCGTCAACCGCCTCGCCGAATTGTATCATTGCGAGAAGGGCGGACTAATCGGATCGAATTTCGATTGGTGCCTCGATCTTCACTAACTCGAAATCCGAAACGAGGATATCAAGCCGAGCGTTCCAGCGACCGGGCAGTGGAATAACGAGATTGTCGACCCGCCAGGTGCCGTCGCCGGGTTTCGTCGCCGGCCGCTTGATCGGCTCGATGCCGGAATCCGGCTTCGACAGTACCAGCGTCACCGCCTTGGCGTCGAGCGGACCGAAATCGCCGGTCATGATGACCATCGAAGCGGCCACCTGACCGGCGTGGCCGGGCGTGATGCTGAGGTCGGCCATCGCCTGCAGCGTATGGATATGGACCGACACCGGCTGCGCCGCGGCGATCGCCAGCGCGCGCGGCGGCGGCGTGAAGCGCCAGCCGGCGGCGACGCCGAAGATGGCGAGCACGATCAGCGTCTCGATGCCGATCGAGCGCACCAGCCGTCGTTGCACCTCCGTGTCGCCCGCTTCGGCCGGCGCGGTCAGCGTCCAGCGGTTGACGGAGGCGAGCGTGAACAGGAACAGCAGCAAGGCGAGCTTCAGCAGCAGCAGGCGGCCATAGGCGGTGTTGATCAATGCAGCCGGTGTCTGCACCTGGATGATCGCCAGCACGATGCCGCTTGCGGCGAGCACGGCGACCACGGGCAGGATGGCGCGCGAGAACCGTCGCAGGAAAACCTGCGCCTCCGCCGGCTGGAACCGCAAGGCAAGGCCGAGCGGCGCCAGCGCGCCCGTCCAAAAGGCGATGGCCGCACCGTGCAGGAACACCAGGGGCCGCGTCAGCCATTGCGGCTCGGCGGCACTGGCGTGGCCGCTGGCGGCAAGTGCCGTGCCCACGCCGACGAGCCCGGCGAGCGCAAGCAGCTTGCGAGGAGCGCGCGGTCCGACGAGGGATAGCAATGCAAGCCCAAGCGCGATCAGGGCGACAAGCACCATCCACCCGAAGCTCGTCTCGAGCGCTGTCCGCCAGACGGCCGGCGCGGCGAGACCGGCGAGCGGCGCGCCAAGCGCGTCCAGCCCCTGCAAGCCGAGCGAAACCGGAGCGGCGACCAGTCCGCAGAGCAGAGCGCTGATGACGAAGCGCCGGCCGCACCGCCGGTGTACGGCGAGCCAGGCGAGCGAGAAGGCGCCGCCGACGCCGAGAAAGAGGCCGGCATAGAGAAGGAGCTTGCCGATCCAGATCGCCGTGCGCAGCGACCAGTCGACGGCTTCGCCCGTCTCTGGCGTCGCACTTGGCGCGCCGACGGAAAACAGCGCCGAGCCGCCGACGGGATGGCCGTCCTCCGAGATCACCCGCCAGCTCAGCACATGCGTGCCGGATTTGAGCGTCTCGGGATTGTCGACCTCGACGGTCCGGTAGTTGAGGCGAAAGGAGGTCAGCGCAAGCCGCGTGCCATCCGGCCGCACCAGGGTGAGGACCAGCGGCGAGACCGGCTCGCTGAAGGTCAGCGAAAAATGCGCCGGACTCCGCACCAACACCGTGCCATCGGCCGGATCGGTCGCGACCAGCGCTGCGTGCGCAAGTGCGCGGCATGGCAGCACCAGCAGCGTCATCAGCACGAGAGCCGCGACCAGGCCGCTGCTGACTGGCCCGATGCGGATGCCGCTCGGGCGGGTTGGGAAAGTTGCTGCGTTCATGCGGTCTTTCGAGAAGCGATGGCGCGCCCGAATGGGACGCGCCATCAAGAGATCATTTCTTCGGCAGCAATTTGATGCCGGGCGCCGGATTTTCCAGCGCTTCCTCATCCTGTCCCGCCGCCGGAATCTCGATCCAACGATCCGCGGCGTCGCCGCATTCCTGCACCGCCGGGAAATGGAGCATCTGGCCCGCGGGCAGATCGGCCGCCAGCGAAGCGCGGAAGACGAACTCGTCATAGAAGTCGTCGGGCAGGTTGCCGCCGCTCCAGTCGATTTCCTTGACGCCGGTGGTCAGTGTCTCGCCATAGAGCTGATAGGACTTCTCGTACCTGCCTTTCTTGATCTGCAGCGTCCAGCCGGGCTTCGGCATCGGCTTGACCGAAATGACGCCTTCCGGGATTTGCACGCGAACCGCGGTCGTCGCCTTGCCTTCGCAGCCATGCGGCACGCGTAGAACAGCTTTGTAGGTCGAACCGACGGCCGCTTCCTGGGTTTCGAGCGTGATGTGCGCGAGCGCGGCATTGGTTCCGAGCGCGAAAAGCGCGCCGGCCGCCAAAAGATGTTTTTTCATGAATGTCCCTCTGAATTCGAATGGCGCGGATAACGGATCACTCGACGTGATCGTCCATCTCCGTCTCGCCCATGCCTTCGACAGCGAACTCGACGGTGACGCTGCCGGCCTTCTCGAAGGTTAGCGTCGCCGGGAACTTTTCGCCTTGTTTGGGCTGCCGCTTGAGGCCGATGAACATCACGTGAAAGCCGCCGGGCTTGAGCGCGATCTTTCCACCGGCGGGGATCTCGAGCCCGCCATTGATCGGCCGCATGGTCATGACGCCGTCCTTGACGCCCATTTCATGCACCCCGGCCGTGTCCGAAATATCGGAGGAAATCGACAGCAGCCGGTCCGGCGCGCTGCCCTTGTTGGTGACGGTGAAATAGCCGCCGGCCACCTTGGCGCCCGGAGGCGTGGCGCGCGACCACGGGTGCCCGATCTCGAGGTCACCGGCCTTGAATTCATGTGCCAGGGCGCCGCGAACGCAGGCCAACAGGATAAGGAGGACGAACGCGGCAAGGCCGAGCTGTTCGAAACCGCGCGGACGAGCTTGCGCACGCGCTACAGGAAGAAGATTGGACATGGTTGCTCCATGGGTATGAGATCGCGCCGTCATGCGGTCGCGAGCAGTCTGATCTTGGATGAATGCGCCCGCGAAAGGTTTCGCGGGTTTTCGTCAGACCGTTGCCGGTGGCGCTCGCGGATTGGCGGGAGAGCGGTCGCGGGCGAAATCGAGATGCCGGAAAGCCGGGGGCGGGAAAGCAACTGCTTCGAAGGCCGAGATCCGGGCAAGCGCGCCGCTGTCCGGCGGCGGCAGATGCGCGGGCGAAACCATGCTGCAGCCGAGCGAGCAGCAGGCCGGCATGTGCTGCTGGTGCGGATCGCCGCCCGGAAGCTTGACCGCCCCGTCATGGGTGCAGATGACGTTGCCGAAGGCATCGAGCTGTGAAGGTGCGCCGAAGGCGAAGGCGCCAAGCGCCGACTGGAGCAACAGCAGCAGCGCCGCGACCAACGCGGCCGGCATCCTCCATCGTCTCAGCCGGATATTCAACGGACTGCCTCTTTCCAGCAACTCGGCTGACCCTAGCATGGGGCCGGAAGCCGCAAAATCGGCAAAACCAGGCTGCGGCAACGCGGCGCGATGCGTCTCATCAGGCGGGCTGTAGCTGGCGCCCTTCCGGAATCGAGCTCAGCAGCGTCTGGCGCGCCGACTTCAGATGTTTCCGGCAGGCGGCGTCCACCTTGCCCGGATCGCGCGATTTCAACGCCGCGATATAGGCCAGATGCTCCTGGACCGCGACCTCGTTGCGCTCGCGCTCCTGCGCCTTGTTCCACTGATAGTGATAGTGGAAGATCATCGCGATCACATCGTAGAAATCGACGATGAAGCGGTTGTGCGAGGCGCGGTGGATCAGCCGGTGGAAGCGCTCGTCGAGCTCGGAGAATTCGTTAAAGCGCGTGGCGATCTCGCTGGCCAGTTGACGATGTTCGACCTCCAGCCGGTCGAGATCGGCCCAGACCGCGCTATCCTCCGGCAGTGCGACGAAGGCGGCGGCCGAGCGCAGCTCGAACATTTCCCGGATCTCGGTCAGTTCCAGCGCAAAGGCCCGTGTGAAGCCTTTCAGCACCCAATGGCTGTTGCGCCGCTTCTCGATCAGCCCGAAGCGCGAGAAGCGGATCAGGAATTCCCGCACGCTGGTGGTGCCGACGCCGATCTCGCGCGCCAGCTCCAGTTCGTTGATCTGCATGCCCGCTTCGGCGCCCTCGGCAAGCAGCCGGCGCATGAAGGAGCGCTCGATGATCTCGGCCAGCGAATCGGTCTCTTCCTCGGGAAAGAAATCGTCCGGCCGCGGCGATCTCAGCACCGTCTTGTTGCGTTTGTTCCAGGCGATCAGCCCGGTCTCCTCCATGCGCGAAAGGATGCTGCGCACCGTGGTGCGGCTGACGCCGAGCAGCGTGCCGAGCTCGGGCTCCGACGGCAGGCTCTTGGTTTCGTCGAGCAGCCGCAGTCCGCGGTTGAAGGCGTCCTTGTAGACGTTGTTGCTCTTCGACATGCCCCGTATCCCCCAACGCTTGCGGCGGCCGGCCGGAAGCGCGATATGATCGGTGTTCCTAGCGCAAGCCTCCGAAATGCGGAATCGAATTTCGCCGGCCCTGCCAAACGGGCAACCATGCACCCAAGGGCGCACGCCGCCCCGCGATGAAAAAACAATTGACGCAAAAATGTTTTTTCACGATAAAAGACATTATCCTCAAACGGGCGTATGTCAATCCGCCCGCACTCCCAGGTTTACCCAGGACAGCCGCTCGTGAACGCCGCAAATACCATCCTTCTTTCCCCCGCCGACAATGTCGCAGTCGCCAATGGCCGCATCGAGATCGGCACGGCGTTGCCCGGAGGCGCGCTGGCGGCGGCTGCGATCGAACCCGGGCACAAAGTGGCGATCAAGCCGATCGCGGCGGGCGAAGCGGTGGTGAAGTACGCGCAGGCGATCGGCCGCGCCACTCAAGCCATCGCGCCGGGCGAGCACGTCCACTCGCACAATCTGGTCTTCGAGAGCGGGCGCCTGCCGGTCGTGCCGCCGAGCGAGGCCGAGCATGCCACCGAGGCCGACCGCAAGCGCACCTTCATGGGTTACCGACGCGCCGACGGTCGCGCGGGAACGCGCAACTTCATCGGCATCATCGCCAGCGTCAATTGCTCATCCACCGTCTGCCATGCGATCGCCGACGAGGCCAACCGCACGCTTTTGCCGAAATATCCCGGCATCGACGGTTTCGTGCCGATCGTCCATGGCCAGGGCTGCGGAATGAGCGCCACCGGCGACGGCATGATGGTTCTGCACCGCACGCTCGCAGGCTATGCGCGCCATCCGAATTTCGGCGGCGTGTTGATGGTGGGGCTCGGCTGCGAGGTCAACCAGCTCACCCTCTACGGCCAGAAAGGCGTCGCTGCCGGAAAGCGGCATTTCAACATCCAAGAGGCCGGCGGCTCGCGCAAATCGGTCGAGAAGGCGATGGGCGTGCTGGCCGAGATCGCCGAGGAAGTCGGCCAGTTGCAGCGCGAGCCGATACCGGTCAGCGAGATCGTCGTCGGCCTGCAGTGCGGCGGCTCGGACGGCATGTCCGGCATCACCGCCAACCCGGCGCTGGGCGCAGCGGTCGATATCCTCGCCGGCTGCGGCGGCATCGGGATCCTGTCGGAAACCACCGAGATCTACGGCGCCGAACATCTGCTAGCCTACCGCGCCGCCTCGCCCGAGATCGCCGCCAAGCTCGACAGCTATGTGAAGTGGTGGGAGGACCATACCGCCAAGCATGGCGCTTCGATCGACAACAACCCCTCGCCCGGCAACAAGCGCGGCGGCCTGACCACCATCCTTGAGAAGTCGCTGGGCGCCGTCGCCAAGGGCGGCCAGACGCCGCTCAACGGCGTCTTCGGCTATGCCGAGAAGGTCAGCGGGCACGGCCTGGTGTTCATGGATACGCCCGGCTACGACCCGGTCTCGGCCACCGGCCAGGTCGCCGGCGGCGCCAACGTCATCGTTTTCACCACCGGCCGCGGCTCCTGCTTCGGCTGCCGGCCGACGCCGTCGATCAAGGTCGCCACCAACTCGACCATGTACCACCAGATGGAAGAGGACATGGACGTCAATTGCGGCGTCATAGCCTCAGGCGAGAAGACCATCGCCGGCATGGGCCGCGAGATCTTCGAGCTGATCATCGAGACGGCCTCCGGCCGCAAGACCAAGAGCGAAGCGTTCGGCTACGGCGACAACGAGTTCGTGCCCTGGCATCTCGGGGCGACGCTCTAAGTCCTGTCAAAATAACGCCGGTCGAACGGCAAAGGGGTAGGCTTTGATGAACAAACGCCGGATCGGCGCGACCGCGCTCGAAGTGACCGAGATCAGTTTCGGCGGTGCGGCCATCGGCGGGCTCTATCGCGCCTGTCCGCGCGAGCCCGCGATGGAAACGCTGCAGACCGCCTGGGACGGCGGCCTGCGCTATTTCGACACCGCGCCCTTCTACGGCTTCGGCCTGTCGGAGCGCCGGACCGGCGATTTCCTGCGTGAGAAGCCGCGCTCCTCCTATGTGCTTTCGACCAAGGTCGGGCGCCTGTTCCGGCCGGTGCCGGAGGATCAGGTTCCCGATCACTCCTATGTCGACCCGCTGCCCTTCGCGCTCGACTACGACTATTCCTACGACGGCATCATGCGCTCGGTGGATTTTTCCTACGCGCGGCTCGGCCTCAACAAGATCGATATATTGTTCGTCCACGACATCGGCACCTATACGCATGGCGTCGAGGCGACGAAAATCCATTTCCGCCAGCTGATGGAAGGCGGGCTGAAGGCGCTGGAAGAGCTGAAGTCGTCCGGCACGATCTCGGCCTACGGCCTCGGCGTCAACGAAGTCCAGATCTGCCTCGACGTGCTCCGCCGCGCGCCGCTCGACTGCATCCTGCTCGCCAGCCGTTACACGCTGCTCGACCGCAGCGCGGAGGCGGAGTTGCTGCCGCTCTGCCGCGAGCGCAAGACCTCGCTGATTATCGGCGGCGTCTTCAACTCAGGCATATTGGCGACGGGCCCGGTGCACGGCGCGCATTTCGATTACCTGCCGGCGAGCAGGGATATTCTCGACCGGGTCGGCGCGATGGAAAAGATCGCCGCGGAAGGTGGCTACCCGCTGGCCGCTGCTGCGTTCCAGTTCCCTCTGCACGAGCCTGTCGTTGCCTCGGTGCTGATCGGCACAGCCAAGCCCGCCAATCTGACGCGCAATCTCGAACTGCTCGACATCAAGGTGCCGGCGGCTGAATTCGCCAAATATGATCCTCACACGATCGTCCAGCAGCTCGGCTGAGATGCCGGCGGTCGCGCTTGCCGGCCGCGTGCCCGGCCTTGCTTCAAAATCGTGCGATTCCCGAAAAAGAATGAATATTCCAATTGACGGATTTATGGAATTTTCATTCCATATTGGAAAGGAGGAACGGAAGCATCTGAGTGCCGCCGGAGAGGAGCCGGCAGAGCGGATCCCGCCCCCGCCATCATTACGCAAACGACACCAAACACCGCTTGCATCGGCCGGGGCGATGCACTATCAAAAGGCGGCAAATGTTTTTTATTGATAAAGTTCTGTTTGGCTCGCGCCTATCCAGATGGAGCTTCCGAACCTTCACCGGGCGACCTTTAGGGAGGAACCTAATGAAATTCGTGACCAGCCTTCTCAACCGCCGCGCCTTCGTGGCTCTCGCCGCCGCCTCGATGCTCGCCGGCGCGATGCATTCGGCACCCGCCTCGGCGGCCGACGTAACCATCCCGATCATCGTCAAGGACACCACCTCCTTCTACTGGCAGATCGTGCTGGCCGGCGCCCGCAAGGCCGGCAAGGACCTCGGCGTCAACGTGCCGGAACTCGGCGCCCAGGCCGAGACCGACGTCAACGGCCAGATCTCGATCCTCGAGAACGCGGTCGCCGGCAATCCGGCCGCAGTTGTGATCGCGCCGACCGAAGCCAAGGCGCTCGGCAAGCCGATCGACGAAGCGGCGAGCAAGGTCAAGGTCATCGGCATCGACTCCAGCGCCGAATCCAAGGCGTTCACTTCCTTCCTGACCACCGACAACGTCCAGGGCGGCCGCGTCGCGGCTGACGGTTTGGCGGCTGCGATCGGCGCCGCCAATGGCGGCAAGGTCGAAGGCAAGGTTGCGCTGATCACCGCGTTGCCGGGCGCCGGTTCGCTCGAACAGCGCGCCCAGGGCTTCAAGGAACAGCTAAAGGCGAAATATCCGAGCCTCGAGCTCGTCGCCGACAAATATGCCGACGGCCAGGCCACCACGGGCCTCAACATCGCGACCGACCTGATCACCGCCAATCCGGACCTCAAGGGCATCTTCGCCTCCAACCTGATCATGGCGCAGGGCGTCGGCCAGGCGATCGCTGAGAACAGCCTTGCCGGCAAGGTAGCGCTGATCGGCTTCGACAGCGACGAGAAGCTGATCAAGTTCTTGAACGACGGCGTCATCTCCGGCCTCGTCGTCCAGGATCCGTACCGGATGGGCTACGACGGCGTGAAGACCGCGCTCGCCGCCTCGAAGGGCGAGAAGGTCGAGGCCAATGTCGACACCGGCGCCAACCTCGTCACCAAGGACAACATGAAGGATCCGAAGATCGACGCGCTGCTCAACCCGAAGCTCAACTGAGCGGCATCGCGCCAATCGTTTCCGGGGCCGCGACGCCCCGGAAACATCCGCCGCGGAAAGGCTTGGAAATTCGCCGGCTTGCTACGGAGCAATTCCAGAAAAAGTGCGAAGCCGTGTTCCGTCCGGAATTGCGCGAGTACAAACTCCTAAAGCGGGTCGGCGTTTCATTAGAAGCTGAACCGCTTTAGGCTTCGCCTTCAAGATGCACGCCAGACGCATCGCCGCGTACCCAACGGTTGAGATCAATCTGGGAGGACTGTCATGACGTCGACGGCGCAGGAACTGCACCCCGCACCCACGCTGGAGCCCGGCAGGACGATCCTGGAACTCAATGGGCTCGAAAAGCGCTATCCCGGCACGCATGCGCTGAAACCGGTGAACCTTGCCTTCAAGGCAGCCGAGATCCACGCCATCGTCGGCGAGAACGGCGCCGGCAAATCGACGCTCATCAAGTTGCTCACCGGCGTCATGCCGCGCACCTCCGGCGAGGTCATCTGGGAAGGCAAGCCCGAGGCGCTCGCCACGCCCCACGAGGCGATGGCGCTCGGCATCAATGCCGTCCACCAGGAGGTCGTGCTGTGCCGCCACCTCACCGTCGCCGCCAACATGTTCCTCGGCGAGGAGAATTCCCGCTTCGGCCTGTTGCAGCAGCGCGCGATGGTGAAAGAGGCGCAGAAGATCATCGACGGCCTCGGCTTCGACCTGCCGGCGCATGTCATGCTCGGCGACCTCACCATCGGCCAGCAGCAGCTGATCGCCGCCGCCCGCGCCACCGTGCGCGGCACAAAATTCCTGATCTTCGACGAGCCGACCGCCTATCTCACCCGCAAGGAAGCCGACCAGCTCTTCAAGCTGATCCGCCGGCTGAAGGGCGAAGGCGTCACTATCATCTATATCAGCCATCGCATGGAGGAAGTGTTCGAGCTCGCAGACCGCGTCTCAGTGCTGCGCGACGGCACCCTTGTCGGCACCCGCAACATCGCCGAGACCAGCGAGCCGGAATTGGTCAAGCTGATGATCAACCGCTCGATCGAACAGATCTACCACAAGGAGCATTTCACGCCGGGAACGACGATCGTCGAGACAAGGAACCTTTCCGGCAGGGGTTTCGAAAACGTCTCGGTGACCGTCCGCGCCGGCGAGATCGTCGGCCTCTACGGCCTGATCGGCGCCGGCCGCAGCGAGTTCGTCACCACGCTCTATGGCCGCCACAGGAAGTCGGCCGGCCAGATCCTGTGGCAAGGCAAGGAGGTGCAGGTCAACTCCGAGCACGATGCGATCCGGCTCGGCATGGCGCTGGCGCCGGAAAGCCGCCGTGACCAGGGCCTTTGCCTCAACCTGCCGGTCGGCATGAACCTCAACCTGCCGATCTACAAGCGCATCTCGAACAATCTTCTGATCTCCAATGCGAAGGAGAAGGCCGAGGCCGACCGCCAGATCGCCGACCTGCGCATTAAGACGCCGACGCGCAATGCGCTCGCCTCCAGCCTCTCGGGCGGCAACCAGCAGAAGATCGTCATCGGCAAGTGGCTGGCGCACGGCGCCAAGCTGTTCATCTTCGACGAGCCGACGGTCGGCGTCGATGTCGGCACCAAGGCCGAGATCTATCGCCTGTTCTCGACGCTTCTGTCCAAGGGCGCCGGCATCATCCTGATCTCGTCCTATCTGCCCGAGGTCTATGAGCTGGCCGACACGCTGCACGTGTTCCGGCGCGGCAAGCTGGTCGCCACGCATGGTTTCCGCACCGCAAGCCACGAGGACATTTTGGGTCAGGCACTGGCCGAGAAACAAGAAAAATCGGGAGGACAAAAATGACCACCGAGGCGATCGCCGCCGAAAAACCCAAGCGCAATTTCAATGCCCTGTTCGGGCTGACGCTGCTTGGCCTGTTGCTGCTGATGTGGGTCGTGCTGGCTGTCGCCACGCCTTCCTTCGCCACGGCGCTCAACATCACCAACCTTTTGCGCCAGGGTTCGCTGATCGCCATCCTCGCGGTCGGCCAGACCTTCGTCATCATCACCGGCGGCATCGACCTCTCGGTTGGCGCCGTCGTCGGCTTCACCACCGTCATTGTTGCGCTGTTGATCAATGCCGGCTGGCCGATCTGGGCGGCCGTGCTGATCACCTTGCTGGCCGGCGTCGCCATCGGCCTGTTCCATGGCTTCGGCATCGTCAAGATGGGTCTGCCGCCCTTCATCATCACGCTGGCCACCATGACCTCGCTGCGCGGCATCGGCTTGCTGATGACCAACGGCAACTCGATCTCGATCAACAGCGATCCGTTCCAGGCCTTCTCGCGCGGCTCGCTGCTCGGCATCCCCTATCTCTTCTGGATGGTGATTCTGGTCGCCATACCGTCCTATGTCTTCCTGCATCACACGCGCTGGGGCCGCTATCTGTTCTCGGTCGGCTCCAATGCGGAGGCCGCGCGCCTGTCGGGCGTCAACGTCCCGCGCACCATCTTCATGGCCTATATCCTGTCCGGCCTGCTCGCCGCTTTCGTCGGCGTGCTGCTCGCATCGCGCATCGGCATCGGCAACCCGACGCAGGGCGACACCTATGAACTGCAGGCCATCGCCTCGTCGGTAATCGGCGGCACCTCGCTGTTCGGCGCCATAGGCTCGGTGCACGGCCCGCTGATCGGCTCCTTCATCCTTTCGACGATCAACAACGGCGCCAACCTGCTCAACGTCAACACCTTCTGGCAGCGCGTCATCACCGGCCTGCTGATCATCGTCATCGTTTATTTCGACGGCCTGCGCCGTCGCGGCAAGTGAACCATCTTTGAAACATGAGCGCCGGCCCGGCTCAGCCACCGGCCGGCGGTCTAGCAAATACTGGATTTGCGCATGAAAGCCGTCGTCTGCCGCTCGCCCGGCGATCTTGTTCTCGAGCACCGCCCGGCGCCGGGGACGCCGCCTGCCGGCTGGGCGCGGGTGGCGGTCAGCCATGTCGGCATCTGCGGCACCGACTACCACATCTTCGAAGGCAAGCACCCTTTCCTCGCCTATCCGCGCATCATGGGCCATGAGGTCTCGGGCACGGTCGTGGAGAGAGGTGAAGGCGTCGTCCTCGCCGTCGGCGAACCTGTGATCATCAATCCCTATCTCGCCTGCGGCAAGTGCATCGCCTGCCGGCACGGCAAGCCGAATTGCTGCGTCAGCATCGAGGTGCTGGGCGTGCATCGCGACGGCGCCATGTGCGACGAGGTCCTGGTGCCGGCGCAAAACCTTTACCCGGCAAACGGCCTCTCGCTGGCCGATGCGGCGGCGGTCGAATTCCTGGCGATCGGCGCGCACGCCGTGCGGCGGTCGCTTGGCGCGCCCGGCCAGCGCACGCTGGTCATCGGCGCCGGTCCGATCGGCCTCGGCACGGCGCTGTTTGCACGCATCGCCGGGCTCGACGTCGGCCTGCTCGACATGAGCACCGAGCGGCTCCGTTTCGCCGAAAGCGAGCTGGGTTTTGCCGCGCTCGACGGCTCGAAAGCGCCGGCGGCCGAACCGGTGCGGCAGGCGACCGGCGGCGAAGGCTTCGACATCGTGTTCGACGCCACCGGCAACACGCAGTCGGTGCAATCGGCCTTCGCCCATGTCGCGCATGGCGGCACACTGGTGCTGGTCAGCGTCGTCAAGGACGACATCACCTTCTCCGACCCCGAATTCCACAAGCGTGAGATGACCCTGGTCGGCAGCCGCAATGCGCTCCGTGCCGATTTCGACCACGTCGCCGCCTCGATCCGGAACGGCGCCGTGCCGCTGGCGAAGCTCGTCACGCATCGCACGACGCTTGGCGAAACACCACGTGATCTTGCGCGATGGGCGCATGAGAAATCCGGGCTGATCAAGGCCGTCATCGAGGTCGGGTGAGACGCGACTAATCGTTGACCGACAGCTTGAGCTCCACCCTCTCCGCCGGGAAACGCGACTCGGCGAACTGGATCGGCTGGCCGTCGAGCGTGACGTTCACGGCAACGGTGACCAGCACGATGGCGCCGGGCTGGAGGTCGAGATCGGCAAGGTCGTCCGCATCGGCGTGACGCGCCGACAGCACCGTTGAGTGCCTCAGATAATCGTTGATGGCGAAGCGCTTGAGCGAGGCGGTGATCGATCCCGTCTCAGCCATCGTCGTCTCGATGCCGGCAAAGCGCTTGGCGTCGAACCATGTCGTCGCCCGCGACACCGGATGCCCGTCGGCCTCGCCGCGCGTTTCCAGACGGATCACGGCGGATCCTCTGGCAATGCCGAGCGCCTCGGCGATGCGCCGGTTGGCCGGCTCCGTCGATGACGAAAGCAAGGCGATATGGCGTTCGGTCGTCTGGCCCTGAAGCCCTGTCGAAAAGCGCGTGCGCGCGCCGATCGGATAGGACAGACGCTTGCGCGACAAGACGAAGGTGCCGCGCCCCTGCTCGGCCCTCAGCACGCCTTCCTGCACCAGCGCGGCAATGGCGTTGCGCACCGTGTGGCGGTTGACGCCGTAGCGCTCTGCCAGCGCAACCTCAGGCGGCAGCGCCGCATTCTCCACGAAATCGCCATTCGCGATTCCCTGCAGGATCCTGTCGGCGATCTGCCGCCACAGCGATACGCCGTTGCGCCTCTCGATGCTGCTCGCCAGCCCGATCATCTCCCCACCCCAACGTCTTCCCGCTAACTTTTGCGCCTCTTGTCATCCACCCGTCATGGACTCCCGCTAACTGGTGAGTATAATTTGTATAGTTGTCTATATCAATAGACAAATTATCTATGCGAGGAGCGAAAGCGATGCGAGGACAGGAAGCGCGCGAGCAGGCCGAGCGGAAGGCTGTGATGGCGACGCTGGCGCACGCAGCGCCCGATGAGATCGCGCGGCTTTGGAGCGGCTCCGGCCTGCCCTCGGAAGCCGAACTGCTGCGCGGCCCGGCAACCGGATTGGTGACGGTGCGCGGGCGGATCGGCGGCGGCGGCGCACCCTTCGATGTCGGCGAGGCGACCGTCACCCGCGCCACGGTGCGGCTGCCGTCCGGACAGGTCGGCCATTCCTATGCGCTCGGCCGCGACAAGAAGAAGGCGAAGCTCGCGGCGATCGCCGACGCGCTCTGGCAGGACTCGGCCCATCGCGAAGCGGTCGAGACCAAGCTCGTCGTGCCGTTGCGCGCTGCACTCGAGGCGGCGCGCGAGACGCGGCGCGGCGAGACGGCGGCCACGAAAGTGGATTTCTTCACCATGGTGCGCGGAGAGGACTGATGGATATCGCCACGCAATCGATCGAGGGCGGCTTCGCCGATCCCGTCTTCAACGCCCAGGCCGTATTCCGCGCCATCATGGATGCCATGGCGCGCCCGGGCAGCGTCCAGGCGCTGTCTTCGCTCGCCCATCCGCCGGCGCCGCTGTCGGCGACTGCCGGCGCCGTGGTGCTGGCGCTCTGCGACAACGACACGCCGATCTGGCTCGACCCGCGGCTGCAGGCCGAAGCTTCCGTAAAGGCCTGGCTCGGTTTTCACACCGGCGCGCCCTTGGCCAACACGCCCCCCGACGCGCATTTCGCGTTTGTCGCCAACCCGGCGGAGATGGCGGCGCTCGACGGCTTTTCGCAAGGCACGCAAGAATATCCCGACCGCTCAACGACGCTGATCCTTTTGGTCGACGATCTCGCCTCCGGTCCGTCGCTGCTGCTCGAAGGACCCGGCATCGAGAAGACATCGATGATCGCGCCGACAGGCATGCCGCGCCATTTCGTCGAGCAGTGGAAGCAGAACAACCAGCGTTTCCCGCGCGGCGTCGACATCATCCTGGCGGCACCCGGCCACCTCGCCTGCTTGCCGCGCACCACCCTCATCAAGACGATGGAGGCATGACATGTATGTCGCGGTGAAAGGCGGCGAAGCCGCAATTGCCAACGCCCATCGCCTGCTGGCTGACCGCCGCCGCGGCGACCGCTCGGTGCCGGCGCTGCGCCTCGACCAGATCGTCGAGCAGTTGGCGCTCGGCGTCGACCGGGTGATGAGCGAAGGCTCGCTCTATGACCGCGAGCTCGCGGCTTTGGCCGTCGTCCAGGCGCGCGGCGACATGATCGAAGCGATCTTCCTGGTGCGCGCCTACCGCACCACGTTGCCGCGCTTTGGCTATACCAGCCCAGTCGACACCGGCGCCATGCAGATCGAGCGGCGCGTGTCGGCGACCTACAAGGACCTGCCCGGCGGCCAGGTGCTCGGCCCGACCTTCGACTATACCCACCGGCTGCTCGATCCGGAGCTTGCCGCCGGCGCCGATGTCGAGGCGCCCGCGCAACGCGAAGCCGGAGCGGAGGCCATGCCGCGCGTCTCCTCGATCCTCGCCCACGAAGGCCTGATCGAAGCCGATGGCGACATGCCGCTGGACCATGTGCCCGGCGACATCACCCGCGAGCCGCTGCAGTTCCCGATGGCGCGCGACATCCGCCTGCAGGCGCTGTCGCGCGGCGACGAAGGCTTCCTGCTCGCGCTCGGCTATTCGACGCAGCGCGGCTATG
Source organism: Mesorhizobium silamurunense (assembly GCF_014843905.1). Taxonomy (NCBI): domain Bacteria; kingdom Pseudomonadati; phylum Pseudomonadota; class Alphaproteobacteria; order Hyphomicrobiales; family Phyllobacteriaceae; genus Mesorhizobium; species Mesorhizobium silamurunense. The sequence goes on from NZ_LPVS01000079.1 coordinate 29,166, forward strand.
CCCGCAACCACCCCTTCGTCGGCGAAGTGCGCATCGGCGAGGTCGAGCTGGAACTCGACGTGCCGGAACTGCCTTTCGCCGTGCCGCTGGGATCCATCCGCGTCACCGAGTGCCAGATGGTCAACCAGTTCAGGGGCTCGGCCAAGGCGCCGCCGCAATTCACCCGCGGCTACGGTCTGGTCTTCGGGCAGAGCGAGCGCAAGGCGATGGCCATGGCGCTGTGCGACCGGGCGCTGCGCGCGAGCGAGCTTGGCGAGGATGTGATTGCCGCCGCGCAGGACGAGGAGTTCGTCATCTCGCACTCCGACAATGTCCATGCGACCGGCTTCGTCGAGCATTTGAAGCTGCCGCACTATGTCGACTTCCAGGCCGAGCTCGACCTGGTCCGCCGCATGCGCGCCGAATACGAGGCGCGGGAAAATGAGGACAAGGTGGAAGAGAAGAGGGAGGCCGCGGAATGATACTAGAAGCCGCCTGCGTGACCGCCGCCATCTGGCGAACTGGCACTGCTTCCTGCGTAGCCGCTGGCTCCGCTAACGGTCTCGCCCTGCGGGGCATCCTTTGGCGCAGGAAGAAACATCCTGCGAAGCGCAAACGCGGCAACGCCGGCGAAGACCAGCAACAGCACTCCGAGATGCATCCATCCGGTAGAGCTCATTTGGCCCTGCCTCCCTGGACGCCAATTCGATAGCATGAAGCGGACGTGATCGCCATGACCGACATCGCCACCTACAACTTCGCCTATCTCGATGAACAGACCAAGCGGATGATCCGCCGCGCCATCCTCAAGGGCATCGCCATTCCCGGCTACCAGGTGCCCTTCGCCTCGCGCGAGATGCCGATGCCCTATGGCTGGGGCACCGGCGGCGTACAGGTCACCGCCTCGATCATCGGCCCGGATGATGTGCTGAAGGTCATCGATCAGGGCGCCGACGACACCACCAACGCGGTCTCGATCCGCGCCTTCTTCAAAAAGGTCGCCAATGTCGCCGTCACCACCGAGACCGCGACGGCGACGATCATCCAGACCCGCCACCGCATCCCCGAGCATCCGCTCACCGCAGGCCAGGTGCTGGTCTTCCAGGTGCCGATCCCCGAGCCGCTGCGCTTCCTCGAGCCGCGCGAGACCGAGACGCGCAAGATGCATGCGCTGGAGGAATACGGCCTCATGCATGTGAAGCTTTACGAGGACATCGCCAAGCACGGCCGCATCGCCACCACCTACGCCTATCCGGTCAAGGTCGAGGGCCGCTATGTGATGGATCCGTCGCCGACGCCGAAATTCGACAATCCGAAGATGCATCGTTCGCCGGCTTTGCAGCTCTTCGGCGCCGGCCGCGAGAAGCGCATCTATGCGGTGCCGCCCTTCACCGATGTCGTCAGCCTCGATTTCGAGGACCATCCCTTCGAGGTGCAGACCTTCGACCAACCCTGCGCGTTGTGCGGCGCCGAGAATGTCTATCTCGACGAGGTCATCCTCGACGACCATGGCGGCCACATGTTCGTCTGCTCGGACACCGACCACTGCGAGAAACGGCGCAGCGACCCTACCTCCCCCTTGTGGGGAGGTCGCGCCGAAGGCGCGGGTGGGAGTGACCTGGCGACAACCCTTGCAACCCCCAGCTCGGCGCTACGCGCCGACCCTCCCCGCATGGGGGAGGGTAAGGAGGCCGAATGACCGACGAACCGCTGCTGCGCGTCTCGGCGCTTTCCAAATTCTACGGCTCGCGGGTCGGCTGCGAGAACATCAGCTTCGATCTTTGGCCGGGCGAGGTGCTGGCTGTCGTCGGCGAGTCCGGCTCCGGCAAGACGACGCTGCTCAACTGCCTGTCGACCAGGCTGCTGCCCTCTTCCGGCACCGCCAGCTATCGCATGCGTGACGACCAGTGGCGCGAACTCTACCGCATGAGCGAGGCCGAGCGCCGCTTCCTCATGCGCACCGACTGGGGCTTCGTCCATCAAAACCCGGCCGACGGGCTGCGCATGACGGTGTCGGCCGGCGCCAATGTCGGCGAAAGGCTGATGGCGGTCGGCGACCGCCACTACGGCAGGATCCGCGCCACCGCCGTCGACTGGCTGTCGCGCGTCGAAATCGACGAGGATCGCATCGACGATGAGCCGCGCGCCTTTTCCGGCGGCATGCGCCAGCGCCTGCAGATCGCCCGCAACCTGGTGACCGGGCCACGCCTGGTGTTCATGGACGAGCCGACCGGCGGCCTCGACGTCTCGGTGCAGGCGCGCCTGCTCGACCTGTTGCGCGGGCTCGTCACCGATCTCGGCCTCGCGGCAATCGTCGTCACCCATGACCTTGCCGTGGCGCGGCTTTTGTCGCAGCGCATGATGGTGATGAAGGACGGCCGCGTCGTCGAAAGCGGCCTCACCGACCGCGTGCTCGACGACCCCCGCGCGCCATACACGCAGTTGCTGGTTTCCTCGATACTACAGGTTTGATGATGGCGCTTGTTCACCCCCCTCTGGCCTGCCGGCCATCTCCCCCTCAAGGGGGGAGATCGGCAGCTTTCATGCCCCGCTCATTCTGCAACGCGGGAGAGTGGCGAAACCGAACGCGGCAGCCGATCTCCCCCCTTGAGGGGGAGATGCCTGGCAAGGCAGAGGGGGGTGCTGTCCCGCCAACGAACGACAGGAGACCCCTCTAATGCCAACGCCTCTCGTCGTTTCCGAGGTCGCGAAAAGCTTCACCATGCATCTGCGCGATGGCGTCAGGCTGCCGGTGGTGGCGGGCGTCTCCTTTTCGATCCGAGCCGGTGAATGCGCGGTGCTTGGCGGCCCGTCAGGCGCGGGAAAAAGCTCGATCCTGAAGATGCTCTACGGCAACTACGCCGTCGACGAAGGCCAGATCATCGTCCAGCACGAGGGTGGCCTGATCGACCTTGCCTCGGCCAGTCCGCGCACGGTGCTCTCCGTGCGCCGCCATACCATCGGCTATGTCAGCCAGTTCCTGCGCACCGTGCCGCGCGTTTCGGCGCTGGACGTCGTTGCCGAACCGCTGGTCGAGCGCGGCGAGGACAGGGAAGGCGCGCGGGAGAAAGCACGCACCCTGCTCGCGCAGCTCAACCTGCCGGAAAAGCTCTGGGCGCTGCCGCCGGCGACCTTCTCCGGCGGCGAGCAGCAGCGCGTCAACATCGCGCGCGGCTTCATCACCGAGCATCCGATCCTTTTGCTCGACGAGCCGACCGCTTCGCTTGACGCCAGGAACCGCGATGTCGTGGTCGAGCTCATCGCCGCCAAGAAGGCGGCGGGCGTCGCCCTGCTCGGCATCTTCCATGACCAGGACGTGCGCGACGCGGTGGCCGACCGCATCATCGACGTCACCGCCTTTGCCGCAGGCAGGATCGCCGCATGACAAGGAAATTGTCCGAGACGCCGCTGGTGCACGAGACGGCGCAGGTCGAGAACTCGAAGCTCGGCCGCTGGACCGAGATCGCCGAGCGCAGCCGGGTCTCGGAAAGCGAGCTTGGCGACTATTCCTACATGATGCAGGACTGCGCCGTCTGGTGCGCGACCATTCGGAAGTTTTCCAACATCGCGGCCGCCGTGCGCATCAACGCCACCAACCACCCGACCTGGCGGCCGACGCTGCACCACTTCACCTATCGCGCCTCGGACTATTGGGACGACGCCGAGCATGAGAGCGAATTCTTCGCAGAGCGGCGCGCCAAGCGCGTCATCATCGGCCACGACACCTGGCTCGGCCACGGCTCGACCATCCTGCCCGGCGTGACGGTCGGCGACGGGGCGGCGGTCGGCGCGGGTGCGGTGGTTTCGAAGGATGTCGCGCCCTACACCATCGTCCCCGGCGTGCCGGCAAAACCGATCCGCGAGCGTTTCGACCGCCGCACCGCCGAGCGCTACCAGGCGCTCGCCTGGTGGGATTGGGACCATGCCCGGCTGCGTTCAGCGCTCGACGATTTCCGCGAGCTCTCGGCCGAGGCTTTCTTGGAGAAGTATGGCGGCTGATTCTGGTGAATGGTGAATGGTCAATAGTGAATGGCGGACAACGCGGATCGGGCTAGGAAGCCCCATTCACCATTCACACCCTTGACACATGACTCGGACAGGACGCCATCTCCCCAAGGAGATCGCTCATGCTCGCCACAGTCAGACCTTCGCTCGCCTCCTTCTTCGAAGGCACCAATCCGGCGCCGCCGGTGCATCTCGGCACCCGCTACGACAGGTCGGGCAACTTCCTCCTCGAGCCCGGCAACACGGTAGTCAGCCACCTCGTCCAGGGCTCTCCTTCCGAAGCCGCTGTCATCGAGGTGCGCGACCGCATGCGCGCCATGCCGGACGCCGACCGCCTCGCCTTCACGCCGATCTCCAGCCTGCACATGACCGTGTTCCAGGGCATCATCGAATACCGCCGCCGGCTCCCCTACTGGCCCGCCGATGTGCCGCTCGACGCCAGCGTCGACGACATGGCGCGTCTCTATCTCGAGCGCCTGCGGGGCTTTGAAGGCAACGGCGCCTTCAAGATAAAGACCATCGGCGTCACGCCGAACGGCCTGACAGTAGCCGGCGCCACGGACGAGGACCGGCTTATCCTCAAAGCCTGGCGCGATGCGCTGTCGGTGCCGTTCGGCTACCGCCATCCCGACCACGACGTGTATGTCTTCCACATCACTTTCGCCTACCAGATCCGCCGCCTCGCCGACGAACGCGCGGCCGCCTGGCAGGATATGTTCGACGATTGCCTGTCGTTCCTCGAACGCGAGGCTCCGGTGATCGAATTGCGCCCGCCGGCCTTTTGCAGCTTCAAGGATATGAAGCATTTCGAGGAATTGTTGGTCCTTGGCTAGCCTATGCATGTCGCCCAAAAGTGCACAGCGGTTTTGGGACAACGACATGCATAAACAAGGATGGCCTGTGGGCGGTAACAAAACTGACATCAATCCGACACCCCAGCTTCATGGGGCTGCGCTAGCGAAGGTTAACGGACCTTCAAACCGCGACGGACTGGAGTCTTGCCATGTCAGCATCATCGGCCACGCTGGAAATCCGCGGCGTAACCCGACGATTTGGCAAGAACACCGCTGTCAGCGATATCAGCGTCTCGATCCCGCAGGGCCAGATGGTCGGCATCATCGGCCGCTCCGGCGCCGGCAAGTCGACGCTTCTGCGCATGATCAACCGTCTTATCGATCCCAGCCAAGGATCGATTTTTTTTGACGGCGCCGAGGTTTCCAGCCTGCAGGGCTCGCCGCTGCGCCGCTGGCAGCGCGACTGCGCCATGATCTTCCAGCAGTTCAACCTGGTGCCGCGCCTCGACGTGCTGACCAACGTCCTGCTCGGCCGCCTCAACCACCGCTCCACCTTCTCCAATCTGCTCGGCATGTTCTCGCGCACCGAATGCGCCGAGGCGGTGGCCGCGCTCGAGCGCCTCGACATCGCCCGCACCGCGCTGCAGCCGGCCGGCACGCTGTCCGGCGGCCAGCAGCAGCGCGTGGCGATCGCACGCGCCATGATGCAGCAGCCGAAGGTGCTGCTGGCCGACGAGCCGATCGCCTCCCTAGACCCGCTCAACGCCAAGGTGGTGATGGATTCCCTGCGCGACATCAATCTGCGCGAAGGCATCACCGTCGTCACCAATTTGCACACGCTGGACACCGCCCGCGCCTATTGCAACCGCATCATCGGCATGGCCGCCGGCAAGGTCGTCTTCGACGGCGCGCCCGAGGATCTCGACCGCGACGCCGTGCGCACCGTCTATGGCGCCGACGCCAACGGCGTCGAGATCACCGAGGCCATCACGTCGACCAGCGTCAGCATCAAGCCGAAGCTCACCGCATCCGCCGGACCGCTCGAACCGGCCTTCCCTGGCTACTGAATCCATCACCCCGGGACCGAAATGGTCCCGGGCAAATCGGGGACTTCGATAAGAGCAACCCGGATCGCCCGCCCGCGTCAAAGGCTGAATTCAAAATTCGAACGCTGCCGGCGCGAAGCCGGCAAAACAGGAGAGAGGTCCAAATGTTCAGGAAAATGGTTTTTGGCGCCGTATCGCTGCTCGCCATGGCGACAAGTGCTGCTCACGCCGCCGACATCAAGGAATTCCGCGTAGGCATCCTCGGCGGCGAGAACGAAACCGACCGTCTGCGCAACTACCAGTGCCTTGCCGACCACCTGAAGGCCGAATTCGGCTTCGAGAAGGTGTCGCTGTTCCCGGCCGCCGACTATGACGGCGTCATCCAGGGCCTGCTCGGCGGCACGCTCGACTTCGCCGAGCTCGGCGCGTCCGGCTACGCCAGCGTCTATCTCAAGGACCCGAACGCCGTCACCCCGATCCTCACCACCAAGCAGACCGACGGCTCGACCGGCTACTATTCGATCGGCCTGGCGCTGAAGACTTCCGGCATCACCGACATCAAGTCGGCCAAGGGCAAGAAGCTCGGCTATGCCGATCCGGATTCGACCTCGGGCTATCTGATCCCGCTGACCCAGATTCCGAAGGACACCGGCGCCTCCAACGAGACCTACTTCGCCTCGACCCAGTTCAATGGCGGCCATGAGAACAACATCCTCGCCGTCCGCGACGGCAAGGTCGACGTGGCGGTGGACGATTCCTCCGGCATCGGCGACTTCAAGAACGGCTACACCTCCGGCACCTTCCACAAGGAAGTCGCCAAGGGCGCCGTCGATCCGAACGACTTCGTCGAAGTCTGGCGCTCGGGCCTGATCCCGAACGGTCCGCTGGTCGTACGCACCGCGCTCGGCACTGAGCTGACCGCCAAGCTGACCGACTTCTTCACCGCACTGCCGGCCAAGGACAAGCCCTGCTTCGAGGGCGTCGAAGGCGGCGACTTCACCGGCTATGTCCCGGTCAAGCCGGACTTCTACAACGTCATCGTCGAAGCCCGCAAAGCCGCGATCGGCGGCTGACGGCATCAGGAAAAGAGGGCGGCGCTGCAAAACGCCGCCCTTTTTGCATTCCCGATCATGACAGCCTCAGCGACAATCCATTCCGAAGCGACAAGGCAGCAGGCCGACGCCTGGCGGCGCCAGACCTCGCTTCGCCGCTTCTACACCGCGCTCGGCGTCGGCCTGCTGCTGGTTGCCATGTGCGCGACCATGTGGTTTGCCGACGAAGCCAATGCCGGCCATTTCTTCGAGCGGCTGCCGCATATACTCGATTTCCTGAGCTGGCTGATCCCGAAGGACTGGAACGACGTCTGGCGGGCCCTGTTCGACATCGCCTCGCCGCATGACAAGGGCACGCAGGAATTCAACTTCCCGCTCGGTCGCGTCTATGTCTGGGGCGGCTTCTACATCCCCGAATATTTCGAGCTGATGCTGACCACCGTCAACGTAGCGCTGGTCTCGACCTTCATCGGCTTCGTCTTTGCCGTGCCTTTCTCCTTCATCGCCGCGCGCAACCTGACGCCGAGCCCGATCCTGCGGCTCGTCGTCAAGCGCTTCATGGAATTGCTGCGCGCCTTCCCCGAGATCGTCATTGCCGGCCTGTTCGCGGCCATCGTCTCGATCGGCCCGGTCGCGGCCATCATCGCCATCGGCCTGCATTCGATCGGCGCGCTGGGCAAGCTGTTCTACGAGATCAACGAGAACATCGACATGCGCCCGGAAGAGGGGCTGCGCGCGGTCGGCGCCAACTGGATCGAGCGCGTGCGCTTCGCCGACCTGCCGCAGGTGCTGCCCAACTTCATGTCCTATACGTTGCTCAGGATCGAGATCAACGTGCGCATTTCGACCATCATGGGCGCGGTCGGCGGCGGTGGCATCGGCGAAGAGTTGAAGCTTTCCATCTCGCGCGGCTTCGGCGCCAAGACGCTGGCCCTGGTCCTGCTTCTCTTCGTCACCATCTTCCTCGTCGACCAGTTCTCCGCCTGGCTGCGCCGCAAGCTCGTCGGCGAGCAGGCATTTCTGATGAGCGCTTGATATGGGCATGACAGCCGAAGACATCGGCGCGATCGAGGAACGCCACCCGCAGATATTCCAGCGGCCGGCCTACAAGCGCTTCTGGCCGCTGGTCCTGATCGCGGGCACGGTACTCTACCTCGCCTATGCCTTGTGGTTCTTCAGCCTTCCTCAGGTGTTGAAGGAATCGCATTGGGAGCGCCTGCCGCTCTTCCTGTCGCAATGGATCAGCTACGACCTGCAGCCGGAATTCCGGCTCGACCAGCCTCAGATCACGCCGAAATATCCGCGCTTCTCGGCGCTTGGCGAGAACCCCAATCCGGACTGGGTCATCAGGAATCCCGACGGCACCTTCACCGTGCAGATCGACGGCGAGGCCAAGTCCATCACCTTCGACAAGACAAGGGCGACGATTGTCGCCAATGGCCAGACGGTGCTTGTTTCGCTCACCGACGGTAAGCCCGAAGTGTCCGGCCCGGTGCCGAACTGGGTGACCGTGCATGACGACGAGGTCGTCGCCAAGATGGGCTTCGTCGGCGAGGTGCGCGTCACCGTCGATCGCGTCAAGGTGCGCAAGCGCTTCCTCGGCTGGGCGAATTTCGTCTTCGACACCCGCTCGCCCTTCTTCGGCAAATCGGCCGGCGAGGTATTCTCGCTGATCGTCTCTGGCCCTGAACTTCAGTCGGGAACGTCGAATCTCGCTTTAGCCGCCGACAACATCTGGAACAACGCCCAGTGGCAGCATGGCGACGTCTGGACGAAGCTTTTGCAGACCATCGTCATGGCCTTCCTCGGCACGCTGCTCGGCGGCATCGTCGCCTTCCCGCTTGCCTTCTTCGCCGCTCGCAACATCACGCCGAGTGGCCTGCTCAGCCAGGTGCTGAAACGCTTCTTCGACTTCATGCGTTCGGTCGACATGTTGATCTGGGCGCTGTTCTTCACCCGCGCCTTCGGCCCCGGCCCGCTCGCGGGGAGTGCCGCGATCTTCTTCACCGAGATCGGCACGCTCGGCAAAACCTATTCCGAGGCGCTGGAGAACATCGACGACAAGCCGCGCGAAGGCGTGGCCTCGACCGGCGCCAACGGCCTGCTTGTGCAGCGTTACGGGGTATTGCCGGAAGTGGTGCCGATCTTCATCAGCCAGACGCTCTACCAGTGGGAATCGAATACCCGCGGCGCCACCATCATCGGCGCTGTCGGCGCCGGCGGCATCGGCCTGAAATTATGGGAAGCCATGCGCACCAATTCGAATTGGGCGAATGTCTTCTACATGGTGCTGCTGACGCTGTTCGTCGTCTTCGTCTTCGACAACATCTCGAACTTCCTGCGCCGCAGGCTGAGCCGCACGCTGCATGACTACAATCGGCTGCAGGCTGCGCAGGGTTAGTCAACCGACATTACGATCGGCAGCGACTCAGCGCGCCTTCGTCATCCTATGGCGAAGCAAGGAGCGAAGCGAAGCGACGCGGCGCAGACCATAGGATCCATGCCACGACTTCGACGCGTTGCGGCGGTGCAGAAATTCTGCTCCGCTGCGCTCTTCATCGAGGTCACAGCATGGATCCTCGGGTCTCCGCGTCCGCTTCGCTCCCGCTTCGCCCGTGGATGACGAAAAGAGAGCTTACGCCGCCTTCCTCCACCCATCCCTGATATGCCGATACCCGTCGCGATAAACCGCCTCCGGGCTCTCGGCAAAGTCGCGCCACACCTTGGTGGCCGCTGCCAGATCTTTGAGCGAGCGGCCGAAGGACTCGATGGTCAGCCAGTCGTCATAGCCGCTCTTGCGGATGGCCGAAAACGTCTCCTTCCACGGGATGTTGCCGCGCCCCGGCACGCCGCGGTCGTTCTCCGAAATATGGATATGGACGACATTTCGGCGGTTGCGGGTATAGGCGCCGATCGGATCGGCCTCCTCGATATTGGCATGGAAAGTGTCGTACATCGCCTTGATGTGCGGCCGGTCGATCGCATCGATATGCTCCGACAGATCGTCCATCGTGTTGACCAGATAGCATTCGAAGCGATTGAGCGCCTCGAGGCCGATAATGACGCCCTTCCTGCCGGCGTGGTCGCCGATGGCGCGCTGCGAGGCGACCGAGCGCTTCTTCTCCGCCGCCGTCGGCCCGCTGCCGGAAAAGGCGCCGAGCGTCGAATGCAGCGGCCCGCTCAGCCTGTTCGCGCCAAGGGCGGCGCTACAGTCGATCGCCCATTTCATGTAGTCGATGCCGGCCTTGCGTGTCGCCGCATCCGGCGAAATCAGGTTCATCGCCGGATCGCCCATGGCCGAAACCGCGGTGCGCCCCAGGCCGATACGGTCGAGCATCTCGCCGAGCTTCTTGTAGTCGTCGGGCACGCCCGCGAAGACCGGGATTTCGACGCCGTTGAAGCCGGTCGCCTTGATGTCCTTCAGCAGCGCCTCGTGCTTCTTCGAGACGCTCGTCGTCCACAAGAACATGCACATGCCGATTTTCATCGACATTCCTCCCCGTTCGACGGCCAGCTGAACGCCGGTTCTTTCACTCCCCCTCATCCGGCCGCTTCGCGACTACAATTTAGTCCACGCCCCGTTCTTCTTCGACGACTTCACGCAGGCCTCGATGAAGGCCATGCCTTCGACGCCGTCCGCAATCGTCGGGAAGACGACATCCCTAGCCAGCTTGCCGCCCTTCTTGCGCGCCGCCCGGATCGCTCGCGCGGCTTCCTGGTAGATGTTGGCAAAACCTTCGAGATAGCCCTCTGGATGGCCGGAGGGAACGCGCGTCACACGTCCGGCAACCGGCAGCGCGCCGGCGCCAGCGCGGGTGAGCAGCTGCTTGGGCTGCCCGAACGGCGTGTACCAGAGATAGTTCGGATCGGCCTGCACCCATTCAAGCCCGCCCTTGGAACCATAGATGCGCAGCTTCAGCCCGTTTTCATGGCCGGGTGCCACTTGGCTCGCCCAGATCATGCCCTTGGCCGGATGCTTGTTGCCGACCGGCTTGAAGCGCAACATGACGTTGACATTGTCGTCGAGCTGGCGGCCCGGCACGAAGGCGTCGAGGTCGGCCGAAAGCGAATCGAGTTCCAGCCCTGAGACGAAGCGGGCGAGGTTGTAGGCGTGCGTGCCGATGTCGCCCAGCGCGCCGCCGGCGCCGGCCTGCTTCGGGTCGGAGCGCCACGACGCCTGCTTCTGGCCGGTGGCGGCCAGATCTTCCGTCAGCCAGTCCTGCGGATATTCCGACTGCACGATGCGGATGTCGCCCAGCATGCCCTTGGCCACCATCTCGCGCGCCTGCCGCACCATGGGATAGGCCGTATAGTTGTGGGTGAGCACGAACACCTTGCCGGCCTTCTCGACCAGTGCGGCAAGCTTTTTCGCCTCGGCGAGCGAAGTCGCGAGCGGCTTGTCGCAGATGACGTGGATGCCGGCCTCGAGGAAGGCCTTGGCCGCCGGCACATGCACGTTGTTGGGCGTGACGATCGCCACCGCCTCGATGCCGTCCGGGCGCTTCGCCTCGGCCTTCGCCATCTCCGCATAGGAGCCGTAGCTGCGCGCCGGATCGAGCCCGAGTTCGGCGGCCGAAGCTTTTGCCCGTTCCGGATTCGACGACAGCGCTCCGGCCACCAGCACGAAGTCATTGTCCATGCGCGCCGCGATCCTGTGCACCGCGCCGATGAAGGCGCCCTGCCCGCCGCCGACCATGCCGTAGCGGATCGGGCCGCCTCCCGTTTCCGACTTCGATGCGCCGACCATTTTTTGTCTCCCTTGTCTGAGATACCCCTCCCCCTCGAGGGGAGGGTGGCCCGAAGGCCGGGAGGGGTCGGTTCATGCCGAGCTCTACGCCCGGCGACCCCACCCCGATCCGCTTCTGCGGATCGACCCTCCCTCAAGGGGGAGGGAAAGCGATACTAGATCCCCATCATCGCGCGCAGCAGCTTCTTGTCGCTGGTACCGCCGGCGAAATCGTCGAATGCCTTCTCGGTAACCCGGATGATGTGATGCTGGATGAAGGGTGCGCCTTCGGCGGCGCCGTCCTCGGGATGCTTAAGGCAGCATTCCCATTCCAGCACCGCCCAGGAATCGTAATTATACTGGGTGAGCTTGGAGAAGATGCCGCTGAAATCCACCTGACCGTCGCCCAGCGAACGGAAGCGTCCGGCGCGGTTCACCCAGCCCTGATAGCCGGAATAGACGCCCTGCCGTCCCGTCGGGTTGAACTCGGCGTCCTTGACGTGGAATGCCTTGATCCGCTCGTGGTAGATGTCGATGAACTCGAGATAGTCGAGCTGCTGCAGCAGGAAATGCGACGGATCGTAGTTGATGTTGCAGCGCTTGTGGCCGCCGACCGCGTCGAGGAACATCTCGAAGGTCGCGCCGTCGAACATATCCTCGCCCGGATGGATCTCGTAGCCGACATCGACGCCGTTCTCGTCATAGACGTCGAGGATCGGCTTCCAGCGCTTGCCGAGCTCGGCGAAGGCCTCCTCGATCAGCCCCGGCGGCCGCTGCGGCCACGGATAGAGGTAGGGAAAGGCGAGCGCGCCGCTGAAGGTGACCGACGCCTTGAGGCCGAGATTCTTCGACGCCTTGGCGCCGAACTCCATCTGCTCGACGGCCCATTTCTGCCTGGCTTTCGGATTGTTGTGCACCTCCGCCGGGGCGAAACCGTCGAACTGCGCGTCATAGGCCGGATGCACTGCGACCAGCTGGCCTTGCAGATGCGTCGACAGCTCGGTGATCTCGACGCCCGCGTCGGCGCATATGCCCTTCACCTCGTCGCAATAGGCTTTCGACGACGCCGCCTTCTTGAGGTCGAACATGCGGCCGTCCCAGGTCGGGATCTGCACGCCTTTGTAGCCGAGGCTGGCCGCCCATTTGGTGATCGAGGCCAGCGAATTGAATGGCGCGGCGTCGCCCGCGAACTGCGCCAGAAACAGGCCGGGACCCTTCATCGTCGTCGGCATCGGCATCCTCCCTCTCTCATTTTCACGAACCAAGCATAGCGCCGATTGAAGCAAGGGCTAGCCTGTTCGATCGTTCGTATCGGCGCCGGGATACGGCGTCATTCTGGTATTACCAAATTGGGCCGTTTGGTCAAGCGGCCAGAAACGGCGGGAAAGCGATCAGCACGGTCGCCGAAGGAGAATTTAATCCATTAGAATCAACATATTGCTTAATGAGTAAGGCCCAATATGCGGTCTCTTGCCGTTCAAGCGAATTTGCTGTAGAGGTCTTGTTGGACCCAATTGGTCGAACCAGTTTCGAGAAAAATCGCTGGAACGCCGTGGGGAGGAGATCATGCGGCGGGCTCACTGGAGAACGCCGCGGGAAAACGTGACAGGCGCATTCTGGGAAGGATAGACCATGCATCTTTCGACGCACAACTGGATGCGGGCGGAGCCGCTGGAGGTGACGCTCAAGCGCATCAAGAAACTCGGCTATGAGTCGATCGAGATTTCAGGCGAGCCCGAGCAGTACAAGACCAAGGAAACGCGCGCGCTCTTGAAGGAGCACGGCATTCGCTGCTGGGGTTCGGTGACGCTGATGCTGGGCGAACGCAACCTTGCCGCCAAGAACCAGGGCCAGCGCGAACGTTCGGTGCAATACGTCAAGGACGTGCTGACCATGGTGAGCGAGCTTGACGGCGAGATCATCACGCTCGTTCCCGCCACCGTCGGCAAGGTGGTGCCCGACGGCACCGAAGCGGAAGAGTGGGGCTGGGTGGTGGACGCCACGCGCGAATGCTTCGCCCATGCCAAGAAGGTCGGCGTCAAGATAGCTGTCGAGCCGCTCAACCGCTTCGAGACGTATCTCTTCAACCGCGGCGCCCAGGCGCTCGCGCTTGCCGACGCGGTGAGCCCCGAATGCGGCGTCTGCCTCGACGCCTATCACATCCACATGGAGGAATTTAACGTCTATGACGCCATCCGTCAGGTGGGAAAGCGCCTCTTCGACTTCCACGTCGCCGACAACAACCGCTTCGCCGCCGGCCTCGGCCAGATCGATTGGCCGAAGATCGTCGGCACGCTGAAGGAGATCGGCTACGACGGCGCGCTGACCAACGAGTTCGTCGCGCCCGTCGATCGCACGCCGGCGGCGCCCTACCCGGAGATGGTGGAGCGCAACCCGGTCGACATCTCGCCAGAGCAGCTCAAATTCATCCAGGACCACGGCTCCAGCCTGCTCACCGAGAAATTCTACACCGACCAGATGCGCATCACCGCCGAAACGCTGCTGCCGCTGATCAAGTAGCCCGATCGAAGCTTAGCCCTTCCGCCCTCGCCGGGCGGCGGGGCCGGGGATGAAGATGCGTATCAAAAGCGTCCAGGCCTGGTGGGTCCGCATACCGATCGAAGTCGCGAAGCAGCATCGCAGCGATTTCGGTCAGGTGACGACGTTCGACGCCGCGATTTTGCGCATTGAAACGGATGACGGCCTGGTCGGCTGGGGCGAGGGCAAGAATGCTGCCGGCAGCGCCGGCAGTTACGGCGCGCTGGTCCACATGCTGAACCACGAGATTGCGCCGCAGCTCATCGGCCGCGATCCGGCCGATATCGGCATCATCTGGGAGATGCTCTACAACGGCGTGCGCCACAACACGGCAGCCCATGCCGGGCATGCCATGCCGCAGCTGGCGCGGCGCGGCATGAGCGTGGCGGCGATCAGCGCCGTCGACATCGCGCTCTGGGACATCCTCGGCAAGTCGCTGGGACAGCCGGTCTGGCGGCTGCTCGGCGGCCGCAAGGTCGAGCGCATGCAGGCCTATGCGTCCGGCGGCTGGGCGTCGGCCGATGCCATCGGCGAGCAGCTCAAATCCTACATCGCCAAGGGCGGCTTCAAGGCCGTGAAGATGCGCGTCGGCGCGATGGACGGCGCCCCGCATATCTCGGCCACGCGCGTGCGCGCCGCCAGGGAAGTGATCGGCCCCGACGTCGATCTGATGGTCGACGCGCACGGCACCTACACCGTCGCCGAGGCAAAGCGCTTCATCAGCCTCACCGCCGACCTCGACCTCGCCTGGTTCGAGGAGCCGGTGATCGCCGACGACAAGCCCGGCATGGCCGAGGTGCGCGCGTCGGGCTCGACGCCGATCGCCACCGGCGAGAGCGAGGCGACGCGCTATGCCTTCCGCGATCTGGCGGTGCTGAAATCGGCCGACATCTTCCAGCCGGATCCCGCCTTCTGCGGCGGCATCAGCGAGGCGATGAAGATCGGCACCATCGCCAGCGCCTTCAACCTGCGCTTCGCGCCGCATCTGTGGGCCGGCGCGCCCTGCTTCTTCGCCGGCTTGCATGTCTGCGCGGCCTCGCCCGCGAGCTTCACCGTCGAATATTCGCTGGGCGCCAATCCGATGATCCACGATCTCGTCGAGGAGACTGTCGAAGCAAAGGACGGTATGATAGCGATCCCCGAAAAGCCCGGATTGGGATTCACTATTTCGGAGCGTTTCCTGGAGGCGCACGCGCAACGCATTTGACGATGAAAGAAAAGAACCTTCTCGCGGAACTCGCCGCCTATCTGTTCTCCAACTCGGACAAGGAGTCGGGCCGCACGCCGTCGGAGCGCGAACTGGCGGAACATTTCGGCGTCAGCCGCGGTCAGATACGCGAGGCGCTGGCGATCCTGGAAGCCATGCGCATCGTCGAGCGCCGCGCCAAGTCCGGCATCTATATCGACACCAAGCAGGCAAGCGTCGAGGCGCTGGCGCTCTTCGCGCGCGCCGGCCTGCCGCTCGATCCGGTGCAGATCTACGAGACCGTCGAATTGCGCAAGATTCACGAGATCAAGGCGGCCGAGCTTGCCTGCTCGCGCGCCACCGAGGAGAATTTCGAGCGGCTGCGCGAGATCCTGAAGGCCTCCGAGGAGCGCATCGCCGCCGGCGAAGGCCTCGCCAAGGAGGACCGCGAGTTCCACCTCGAGATCGTGCGGGCGACCAAGAACGGCGTCTTCCACAACATCTGCAGCGTCTACTACCTGATGGGCGAGCAGCGCCTGCCGATCTATTTCAACGATCCCGAGCGCAGCGTGCGCTCGCATGCCGAGCACATCCAGATCTACGAGGCGCTGCTGCGTCGCGACGGCAATCTCGCCCAGGCGCTGATGAGCGCGCACCTGCAGGGCGCGGAGAGCTACTGGAAGGGGATCATCGAAGGTCGCTGGACGGAGCCGAAAAGCACGGCGCTCGAAAAGGCCTGAGCTTTATGCGCAAGATCCTGTCGACGCACCCGCTGCACCCACGCGCCACGGCTATGCTGGCGGGCGCCGGCAGGCTTGCAATCGCCCGCGCCCTCGACGCCAGGACGCTGACCGCGGAAGCCAGGGACGCCGACATCGTCATCGTGCGCGCGCCGCTGCCGCCGGAGCTCTTCGATGGCGCCAACAATTTGCGCGCCGCGATCCGACACGGCGCGGGATTGGACATGATCCCGGTCGAGGCGGCCACCGCCGCCGGCGTGCTGGTGGCGAATGTGCCGGCGGTCAACGCCCGCTCGGTCGCCGAGCACGTGATGTTTGTAGCGCTTGCGCTCCTTCGCCGCTTCCGCGTCATGGACCGAGACCTGCGCGCCAAGGGCTGGCTTGCCGGGCGCGAGCATGCCAATTCGACCAACGAGCTCGCCGGCAAGACGATCGGCATTGTCGGCCTCGGCGCGGTCGGCCAGGCCGTCGGCCATATCGCCGCGCACGGCTTCGACCTCAATGTGGTGGCGACCACGCGCAGCTTGCGCCCGGCGCCCGAGCGCGTCGGCTTCCTGTCGATCGACGCGCTGGTCGAGCAGAGCGACATCATCGTGCTCTGCTGCCCGCTGACCGAGGAAACGCGCGGCCTAATCAGCCGCGAGCGCATCGCTCGCATGAAGCCCAACGCGCTGCTGATCAATGTCTCGCGCGGACCCGTGGTCGACGACGAGGCGCTGATCGAAGCTCTGCGAAAAGACCGCATCGGCGGCGCGGCGCTCGACGTCTTTGCGACCCAGCCGCTGCCACCGAACCATCCCTATTTCGGTTTCGACAACGTCATCGTCACCCCGCATATGGCCGGCATCACCGAGGAATCCATGATGCGCATGGGTGTGGGTGCGGCCGGCGAGGCCTTGCTGGTGCTTGCCGACAAGCTGCCGGTCAACCTGCGCAATCCGGAAGTGATCGAGCGCTACCGCCGGCGCTTTCCGGCGGACTGACGCTTCGCCGCCCGCCTCAATTTTCCCGGATTTGACGACGACCTTCCTGCGATGACCAAGAGTGTCGCTCGAGCCCTTCTGATCGCTGGCTTCTGCCTGGCTGGGGCCGAGGCCCGCGCCGACGGACAGGGCAGCTACGTGCCTTGCGACAACGGCCTGCGCTGCGTGATGGCGCCCTGCCCTTCGAACAGCGCGCTCGACCTCGCCTCCGGCAAGATCATCAAGGGCGTCTTGGTTGACATCGATGGCCTGCCGCAACATGACAAGGCGCTCGACCTCGCGGACAAGCTCTATGCCGGCAATGTCGTCGTTGCCGGCACGATCGAGAACCGGCCGCATACGTTCAACGGCAAGCAGTACAGCCTGCCGACGCTGGTTGCGTCCGGCATCGAGCGCGCCGCGAAGGACAGCGAGCGCGGCCATTGCTCGGCACATTGAGGCTCGCCACCCGGGCCATCGGCCTCAGCCTTTCAGCAAAGCCTCCACCGACGCGGCGATGCCGAGAAGGCGACGGTCATGCCCATGTCTCGCCACCAGCATCAGCCCAGTCGGCAGCCTCGTGCCGGGCATCGGCAGCGAGACCGCGCAGAGGTCGAACTGGTTGGCGACCTGAGTGTTGCGCAGCAGCAGGCCCTCCGTCCCGCGCAGTGCTTCATCGCCGGCCATGGCGGCAATCGACGGCGCAACCATCGGCACGGTCGGCAGCACGAGCACGTCGACCGCTTGCAGCCGTTCCTCCATGGCCGCGACCAATTCCCTGCGGCAGTGGATGGTCCTGATGTAGGCGGAAGCGGGAACTGTCAGAGCGCGAGACAAAGGCCCGCTGACATGCGGATCGACGGGCACAGAGGCGCCGGCTGCCAGCCAGTCGGCGTGCACTTCCGCACCTTCCATCGACGCGATCGAGGCGCGCTTGGTCGCTGCGCGCATCTCGGCAATGAGGTCGTCGATCGATAAATCGACGACGCGCGCGCCCGCCTGCTCCATCCCCCGAATACTTCGGTCGAAAGCATCGAGAACCTCAGGCTGCGTCTCACCGAAAAGCACGCCGCGGGGGATGCCAATGCGCAAACTGGCAACCGGGATAGGCTGAAGAGCAACCGGCTCATCCCCCGCCATGATCGCGTCGGTCACCGCGCAGTCGGCAACGCTGCGGGCGAGCGGCCCGATCGAATCCAGTGTCGCCGACAAGGGAAAGGCGCCGGCCAAAGGCACGCGCCCTGCCGTCGGCTTGAAGCCGACGACGCCGTTGAGCGAGGCTGGAATGCGCACCGAGCCGCCGGTATCCGAGCCGATCGAGATGTCGCAGCTGCCCTCGCCCACCGCGACGCCGGCGCCGGACGAGGAGCCGCCCGGGATAAGGCTCGCATCGGCCGCATTGCCCGGCGTGCCGTAATGCAGATTGTCGCCGATGGCGGTGAAGGCGAATTCGGTCATGTTGGTCTTGCCGAGGATCACTGCGCCTGCCTGGCGCAGCCGGCGCACGATCGCCGCGTCCCGCACGGCAGGCTGAGCACTGGCGAACATCAGCGAGCCCGCCCTGGTCGGCTCGCCGGCGACGTCGAACAGATCCTTGATCGACACGATCGCGCCGTCGAGCGGGCCGAGGCTCACGCCGGCCTTCCGGCGGGCATCGGCCGCATCCGCCGCCGCGCGCGCCGCTTCGGCGTAGAGTTTGGTGTAGACCTTCTCGCTTCCGGCGCGACTGGCAAGACGTGACAGGATGATTTCGAGACGACCGCGGACGGATTGCATGTCGATGTCGGACTCCGCAAGGATGCAACGTCTTTAAAGCAATTCCGGGAAGTGTGTAGCGGTTTCCGTCCGGAACTGCGCAAAAACAAACACTTAATGCACGTCGCCCAAAAGTGCGTAGCGGTTTTGGGAGAACGACATGCATCAAAACAAAGACTTAAAGCGCGGCGCCTGAATCCATTTCTGCGCGACGCGCTTCAATGCCGGCCGGGAAGGCCGGCGAAAGGGACAACCCGGCAAGCGTGCCTTTGCACCCTGCCAGCGATAGGAAGAGACTGATGCTGTACAAAGGCAGCTGCCATTGCGGCAAGGTGGCTTTCGAGGTCGAAGGCGCGCTCGGCGGCGCGGTGCGCTGCAATTGCTCGATCTGCTCGCGCAAGGGCTCACTGCTCTGGGCCGTGCCGCATGGCAGCATGCGGCTGGTCGCCTGGGGCGACGACCTCGGCAAATACACTTTTGGCAAGGGCTCGATCGCGCATCGCTTCTGCCGGACCTGTGGCATCCACCCCTTCGCCGAGGATGTCAGCCAGGGCAGCGAGCGCAGCGCCTACGTCAACATCAATTGCCTCGAGGACGTCGACCTCGACGCAGTGCAGGTCTTCGAGTTCGACGGCCGCTCGGCCTAGACCAGACTGCATCGCTCTGCCGACAAGCCGGCCATATCGGCCGGCTTGTCGGCATCCAAGGCTATTCAGCCTGTTTGGGCCCGACGGCGAAAGTCACCAGCGCCGCGAACAGCGTCGCCACGGCGCCGTAGGCGAAGGCGCTCGCCACGCCGGCATGGTCGACCAGCAGACCGCCGAAGACCGCGCCCAGCGCGATCGCCACCTGGAACGTCGCGACCATCAGCCCGCCGGCGCTCTCGGCCTGGTCCGGCGCGGCGCGCACCAGCCAGGTCTGCAGCCCGACCGGCACGGCGCCGAAGGCAAAGCCCCAGCTGGTGACCGCGATGGCCGCGATCACCGGCGAGGCGCCGAGTAGGAGCATCGCCAGCGCCGACAGCGCGATCAGCAGCGGCGCCAGCCCGACCGCAAGCTTCAGGTTGCGCTCGGCCAGGAAGGCGCCGGCGAAGTTGCCGAAGAAGCCGCCGACGCCGTAAGCGAGCAGCACCAGCGAGATCGTCTCGATCCGCATCACCGGCACCGTCTCCAGGAACGGCCGCACATAAGTGAAGCCGGCAAATTGTCCCGAGGCAACGAGCAGCACGACCAGGAGGGCGACGCGGATCGTCCGCCGCTTCAGCACTTCGATTAGGGTGCGGAAGCTCGCCACGGCCGTCGGCGGCAGGCTTGGAATGGTGGCAAGCTGTACCAGCAAAGTCAGCGCGCCGACGACCGCCGCGATCATGAAGGCCGTGCGCCAGCCCCAAATGTCGCCGACATAGGCGCCGACGGGCGCCGCGGTGACAGTGGCGACCGAGACGCCGGTCAGGATGATCGACATGGCGCGCGGCATCAATCGCATCGGCACCAGACGCATCGCCATGGCGGCCGACATCGACCAGAAGCCGCCGAGCGCGACGCCCAGAACCACACGGGCCAGAAGCAGCATCGTGAGCGAGGATGCGAAAGCAGCGAGCAGGTTGGACACGATCAGAAGCACGGTGAGCATCCACATGACCAGCCTGCGATCCAGCCGCTTGGTGACGATGGCCATGGTCGGTGCGGCGATCGCGCCGACAACGGCCGTCGCCGTCACCGCCTGGCCGGCGGCGCCTTCGCTGACGCCGAGATCCTGCGCCAGCCGCGTCAGCAGGCTGGCGGGCAGGAATTCGGCCGTCACCAGGCCGAACACACCGAGCGCCAGCGAGACCACCGCGCCCCACACTGGCTCGGTTCGCTCCTCGGGTTCGGTCCTGTCGAGAACGGCGTCGTCGATGACGCCCGTGGCGGGTTCGGTCATGGCAAAAATCTCCGATCTGTTTTGCGGCGTCACGTAGGGAACGACCGGCTCCGGCTCCACCCGTTACATGCCTGGCGGGCGGCTGCGTCGGTCCGATTTGGTTGCGGCGCAACATTTGGCTGCAATGCAACATAGGGAGTGACGGACTGGAGTTTCCATGCTAGAAACGCCGAAATGAATTACAATTCGTCCAAAACCACATTGCTGGCATCCGGCGATCCGCTGACCGATATGCTGCGCGGATTGCGGCTCGATGGCGTCGATTACGGCCGCTGCGTGCTGGGCGAGCCCTGGGCCGTCTCCTTTCCCGCGCAGAAGGCGGCGCGCTTCCATTTCATCGGCCAGCAAGGCTGCTGGCTGTTCTCGCCGGCCAAGGAATGGATCGAGCTCTCGGTGGGCGACGCGCTTTTGATCCCCCGCGGCGACGAGCATGTGCTGGCGAGTGCGCCGGGCCTTCCTCCGGTGCCGATCGGCCGCTACACCATCGAGCCGGTCTGCGAGAACGTCTACGACGTCTCCAACGGCTGCGACGGCTGCAAGACCCTGCTGTTTTGCGGCAGCATGCATTTCAATCTCGACGGCTCGCATCCACTGCTCGACATGATGCCCGACCTGATGCAGGCGCATAAGCTGATGGCGAACGCGCCCGGCATCCAGCATTTGCTCGACGCCATGGCCGGCGAGGTGACGATGGACCGGGTCGGCTCCGGTGGGATACTCGCCCGCCTGGCCGACGTGCTGGCCGCCACGATCATCCGCTCCTGGGTGGAGAATGGCTGCGGCGACGCCACAGGATGGATCGCCGCGGTCCGCAACCCGGACGTCGGCAAGGTGCTTGCCGCCATTCATCTGCAGCCCGACCGCGACTGGACGGTCGAGGCGCTGGCGCGAATGATGGGGGCGTCGCGCTCCGCCTTCGCGCAGCGCTTCGCCACCGTGGTCGGCGAGACGCCGGCCAAATATGTGTTGCGCGTGCGCATGCACCAGGCGCGGCAATGGCTCGCCCGCGACGGCATGCGGGTGTCGGTGGCGGCGGCGAAACTCGGCTACGATTCGGAAGCCTCCTTCAGCCGCGCCTTCAAGCGGGTGATGGGCATCGCGCCGAGCCATCTGCGCAACAACGGCGGCGACGAGCAATCCTGACATCGCACCGGGTCGCCATCGGGCTGGAGGAATTGCCAAGTCTTTTGGACGAAGGGCCATTCCCCGCCTGTCGAGGCGGCATAAGCTCTTGGCGGAGGAACCCGCCATGGCCAACCAACTCGCACCGCTAGCGCTTGCCGCGCTCACCATCCTTCCGGGACCGGCGCTTGCCCTTGAGGACAGCTACCTGCCCGCCGACAAGATCCCTTATGCCGTCGAGGCGCCGGACCAGCCGCAGCGCCTCGGTCCGCTATGGGGCGAGCGGGCCAAGGGTCCGGCCGGCACGCTGCTCAAGGTTCCCGGCAGCTGGCGCGCGCCGGTCCATGCCCACACCGCCGACTATCGCGCCGTGGTCATCAAGGGGCTCTGGGCGCATTGGCAGATGCAGGGCGGTGAAGCGACCAAGGTCGAATTGCCTCCAGGCTCCTACTGGACCCAAAAGGCCGACGAGATGCATGATGATGCCTGCCTGTCCGACACCGAATGCGTGATCCTGCTGATCAACGACACGCCCTACGAGACCTATCTGCCGAAGTAGCCGAGTGGCGGGCCGGCGGGGTCTCCGATCCCTCCACACCTCACTTGCGAGACGCAGCCGATCTACGGTCTTCGCCTGCAGCCTGATGCCCTTCAGCTTCAGAGGCTCCTGTGATCTTCTCGTATTCGGATTGCGACATTTCCGGTAGACGACGAACAAAGGCCACCATCGCCCATAGCCCTTCCTGATTGTGCGTTCGACCAAACGCGGGCATCCCAGTCATCTTTATGCCGTTTTGCACAATCCAATAGAGTTCAGCATTCTCCAAGGCGGAAGTGGCTCGTGTAAGATCCGGCGGCTTGGGCCACATGTTCTTGGCGAAGTCCGCCGGAGAAATTCCCGGACCACCGTGACAGTCGACGCAGCCTTCCTCCTTGTAGTGATGGCCACCTGTGCGGATCATTTCCGGATCGTCAAGCGATCGATCCGGGCTGACATTGTGGCCGGCATGGCGTTCAATAGAATTGTTCCGGATTGTCTCCAGCGACCAGCGGACAAAGTCCGGATCCGGCTCGCTGGCGGCAACACTGTAGAATCCGGCATAGGTGTAGCCTGCCAATCCGACGATGATTGCTAGCAGGACAACAGCGGTCACAGCCAAGGTTCGCACGGTTAACCCCGTGGTGGCAGGCGTCATCGCATATGCCCGCCGTCTACCATTCCGAACGCCTGGAGCCGCCAAATTATTCCGCGGCTTGTCATCACGACATCGCGAGCCGTGACCAACGCGGTAGTAGTCTGGCTGGTGGGTCAATCAGCACCGAATCGGCTTATGTCGAGTTCAACATAAGTCAAAAATCGTTCTGATTTTCAGGGCCATGCCCTATCCGGCGTGCCGCAGGCTCACCCCGCTGCCCTTGTCGAACATCACCACCTTGTCCGGGTTCCAGGCAAAGCGAACCGGCTGCTCGATCTCGACGGCGGTCCTGGCAGGCACGGTGGCGCGCAGCATCGCGTCGCCGACTCTCAGCGTTACGATCTTCTCGACGCCGTGGTTCTCGACATCGTGGACCTTAGCCTCCACCGGAGCGCCGCTCTCCAGATAGACGTCCTCCGGCCGGATGCCGAAGACGAGCGGGCGACCGTCGGTCGCGCCGCCCGTCTTGGCTCCCCCAGTAACCGGCAATTCGAAATTCATGGGCGCCATCACCGCGCGGTTTTCCACCAGCTTGCCGTCAATGAGATTCATCGGCGGCGAACCGACGAAGCTCGCGACATAGGTGTCGCGCGGATTGTTGTAGATCTCCTGCGGCGTGCCGGTCTGGACGATGCGGCCGTGGTTGAGCACGCCGACCTTGTCGCCCATCGACATCGCCTCGATCTGGTCGTGGGTGACGAACAGGAAGGTGGCGCCGAGTTGCATCTGCAGGTTCTTCAACTCCGTGCGCAGCGCCTCGCGCAGCTTCGCGTCGAGCGCCGACAGCGGCTCGTCCATCAGGAACACGCGCGGCTTGCGCACGATCGCCCGGCCGATCGAGACGCGCTGCATCTCGCCGCCCGAAAGCCGGTCCGTCTTGCGGTCGAGCAGATGCTCGATGCGCAGCGTGCGGGCGGCGCGTGCGACACGGTCCTTGATCTCGGCATCGGGCAGGCGGCGGATCTTCGGCTTCAGCGGAAACTCGAGGTTCTGCCGCACGGTGTAGCGCGGGTAGAGCGAATACTGCTGCAGCACCAGCGCCACGTCGCGCTCGGCCGCGCCCCAGTCGGCGACGTCGACACCGTCGATGAAGACCTGGCCCTCGGTCGGTTTCTCGAGCCCGGCGATCAGTCGCAGCGTCGTCGTCTTGCCGGCGCCGGTCTCGCCAAGCAGCACGAAGAACTCGCCGTCGGCGATATCGAGGTTGAGGCCCGTCAGCGCGGTATGGCTGCCGAACTTCTTTGTGATGTTCTTCAGCTCGATATGGGCCATTAGAGCCTTACTCCTAGCGACTTGCCGCTTGCCGTGTCGAAGAAATGCGCCTGCTCCGGATCGAGGCGGACATGGACCTTTTCGCCGGGGCCCGAGACGTAGCCGGCCTTGGTGCGGGCGCGCAGCATCTTGGAGCCGACCTTGAGGTCGACGATGTCGAAGGAGCCGAGCGGTTCGATGATCTGCGCCTCGACCGGGATATAGCCGGGCGCGGCGTCGTGCCGGACGAGCACTCCTTCGGGACGGATGCCGAGCGTCAGGCCGCCATTGGCGGCGTGGCCGTTGAGCTTGGCGAGGAGATCGCGCGGGAACTCGAAACCTTTGGGCGCGCCGCCCACGGTGACGGTGGCGGTACCGGCATCATCGGCGACGCCAGCTTCGGCTATGTTCATCACCGGGCTGCCAACGAACTGGGCCACGAACAGGTTGGCTGGGTGCGAGTAGACATCGTCCGGCGTGCCGACCTGCTGGATGAAGCCCTCATGCATGATGACGATGCGGTCGGCGAGGCTCATCGCCTCGATCTGGTCGTGGGTGACGTAGATCGTGGTCGAGCCCTGCTTGATGTGCAGACGCTTGATCTCGGCCCGCATCTCCTCGCGCAGCTTGGCGTCCAGCGCGCCGATCGGCTCGTCCATCAGCATCGCCTTCGGGCGCCGCACCAGGGCACGGCCGATCGCCACGCGCTGCATATCGCCACCGGACAGTGCCGACGGCCTCTTGTCGAGCAGATCGGTGATGCGCAGGACCCGGGCGATCTCGTGCACCGACCTGTCGACCTCGCCACGGCTCATGCGCGTGGCGCGCAACGGAAAGGCGATGTTCTCGAACACCGTCATATGTGGGTAAAGCGAGAAGGACTGGAACACCATGGCGATGTCGCGGTCGGCGGCCTTGAGGTGCTGCACCGCCTTGCCGTCGATCAGGATGTCGCCCTGGTCGATCGTCTCCAACCCTGCTATCGCGCGCAGCGTCGTGGTCTTGCCGCAACCCGACTGGCCGAGCAGCACGATGAACTCGTTGTCGGCGATGGCGAGGTTCAAATCGTGGATGACCTGGACGGCGCCGAAGAATTTCTCGATGCCGCGAAGTTCGATCTGCGTCACTGCCGGGCCCCCTCATGCGTCGCGGCGCCGGTTTCCTCTTTGCGCTCCGGCGCAATCTTCGACGTGACGTTGAAGCCGATCAGCCCGATCAGGATGATCGTCACGCCGTAGGAATGCAGGCTGAGGCTCCACGGCTGGCAGAGCGCGATGATGCCCAGCACCATGGCGATCTGTGACGCCGGCAGCAGATACTTCTCATTGAGTGCGCGAAAGCTCATTTGCGGATTGCTCCGAAGGTCACGCCGCGAAGCAGATGGTTGCGCAGCAGGAAGGTGAAGATCGCGACCGGCAGCAGGAACAGGAAGGTGCCCGCCGCGATTGTGGTCCAGTCCGGCAGGCCGGAACCGATCTGGCTGGGAATGAAAGGCGGCGCGGTCTGGGCGCGGCGGTTGGTCATGATCAGCGCGAAAGCGTATTCGTTCCAGGCGGTGATGAAGCAAAACACGGCGGTCGCGGCGATGCCCGTCGCCGCCTCCGGCAGCACGATCCTGAAGAAGGCCTGCATGCGCGTGTAGCCGTCGACGAGCGCCGCCTCCTCGTATTCCTTCGGGATCTCGTCCATGAAGCCCTTCATTAGCCAGACCGAGAAGGACAGGTTGAAGGCGATGTAGAGGATGATCAGGCCGATATGCGAGTCGTTGAGGCCTACCATCCGGTACATCAGGAACATCGGGATGGCGACGACCACCGGCGGCAGCATGCGTGTCGACAGGATGAAGAACAAAAGGTCCGCCTCGCCCGCGATCTTGAAGCGAGAGAAACCGTAGGCGGTGAAGGTTCCCATGCCGACGGCAAGCACCGTGCTGACGATCGCTACGATCAGGCTGTTCATGAAGCGGTCGGGATATTGCGAAAGCTGCACGTCCTTTCCAACCTTCAGCACCCGCTCGCCGCCGTCGTAGATGCGCTTTTCCCACCAGGGCGCGGCCTCGTAGACTTGCGGGTCGACGGTCTTCTGCATCTGCACGCGCTTGGTGAAGAGCCGGATGAACGGCGTCACCTCCGGCTCGAACAGAACGGTGGGCGGCACGCTGACCGCCAGTTCCTTCGGCTTGAAGGCCGTGGAGGCGATCCAGTAGATTGGCGCCAGGAAGATCAGCGTGGCGACCAGCACCGCGACGATGGCGATGCGGTTGAGGGCAACCTCGGAAGAAGTGCGGACGGCGGCCATCTCAGCGCTCCTTCACCTTGTTGAGATACTTCACGTAGAGGTTGGTGATGGCCAGCACCATGATCAGCACGATGTAGGCCAGCGCGCAGGACTTGCCGGTGTCCCACTGCTGGAACGCCTGCTTGTAGAGCCGAATCGCGATCAGCTCGGCGGTCGGCTGGGTCGTCATCGTGTAGGCGATGTCGAAGGTCTTGAACGCTTCCATGGTGCGGAAGATCAGCGCGATCAAAAGGATCGGCGAGACCAGCGGCAAGGTGATGCGGGTGAAGGTGTACCACCAGCTGGCGCGGTCGATCGCGGCGGCCTCGTAGAGATGCTGCGGCACCGCCGACAGGCCGGCGAGCGACAGCAGCATGACGAAGGGCGACCACATCCAGATGTCGGTGATCGCTACCGCGTAGAGCGCGCTGTCGGGATTGGAGAGCCACGCGAAGTCGCCCAGGCCGAAGACGTAGTTGATCGGGCCCCAGGATGGGCTGTAGAGCAGCTGCCAGAACAGCCCGACGACCGCCGCCGACATCATCATCGGCAGGAGCAACAGCGTGGTGATCAGGCCCTTCATCGGAAAGCTGCGGTTGAGCAGCAAGGCGAGGCCGAAGCCCACGATCATCTGGCCGGCCACCGAAACGATGACGTATTTCGCCGTGATCACGAAGTTCGACCAGATGTGATCGTCGGTGAGCAATTCGCGATAGTTCTGCAGGCCGACGAACTGCCAGGGCTCGCTCCGGTTCGCGGCGAAATTCGTAAAAGAATAGCCCAGCGAATAGATCAGCGGAAAGATGTTGAAGACGATCAGGAAAACCAGCGTTGGGATGATGAACATGTTGCGGATGGTCAGATCCGACCAGCCGCGCGCGGCGGCCCTGGAGGCAGGATCAAGATTGGTGAGGGCTACCGAAGCCAACGATCGTCTCCCTGAAAACAGGAATGCCGGAGGGGAAACCCTCCTCCGGCATTCTGACTGTGATGCTTACTTGTAGCGATTGTACTTGGTGAACGTCGCCTTCCAGTCGGCGGCGGTCTTGTCGAGCGCTTCCTGGGCGGTGCCCTTGCCGCCGACCACGAACGGATAGATGTTCTGGTTCAGCTGATCGAGCACCTCGGCGTATTCGGGCGTCGCCCAGAAATCCTTGACCATGAACATCGTGTCGTAGAACGCCTTGTTGTAGGGCGTGGCGTTCTGGAAGGCTTCCGACTTCAGCACGGCCTGGCTGCAGGTGTAGCCGCCGAGCTCGGCCCACTTCTTCTGGGTCTCGTCCTTGATGAACCACTCCAGGAACTTCATCGCCTCGTCCTTGTTCTTCGAGTACGAGACGACGGAGATGCCCTGGCCGCCGAGAGCGGCGAAGCGCTTGCCGTCGGGGCCGGCCGGGTTGGCGAAGAAGCCGGTGACGTCGGCATAGGGGTTTGTGGCCTTGTTCACCAGCGGCGGGAAGAAGGCGAAGAAGTTCATGCTCATCGCGGCGAGGCCGCCGGTGATCGCCTGGTTGTCTTCCACGAAGAAGGTCTTGCCCCAGCCGGGAGGCGTGAACTTGTAAAGCTCCTTGTACATGTCGAGGCCGGCGGCAGCCTGCTTCGAATTGGTTATGCCGTCGACCTTGTAGGTTGCATAGTCGCCGAGATCGCCGCCATAGCTGAAGATGGCGCTTTCGACGCCCATCGCCATCGCGTCATAGGAATTGTCGGTGTAGATGGCGACACCGTACCGCTTCTGGTCCGGACGGTGGAAGAACTCGGCGATGTCGCGCAACTGCGTATAGGTCTTCGGCACGTCGAGGTCGTAGCCGTACTTCGCCTTGAAGGCTTCCTTCTCCTTCGGATCCTCGAACCAGTCCTTGCGGTAGGACCAGCCGATCGCATCGCCTTCCAGGGGGATCGCCCAGTATTTGCCGGAACCGCCGGGATACTCGGCATAATACTTGATGGTCGCAGGCGCCATCACGTCGGTAAGCTTGTGCTGGTTGAAGAAGTCGGTGAGGTCGACATAGTGACCCTGCGTCGAACCGGCGCCCAGCCATTGCGAGTCACCGACCACCATGTCGTAGGCGTCGCCGTGCGCGTTGAACTCGGTGAAGGCCTTGGTCTGGAAATCCGGCCACGGTGTGGTCTGCACCGTGACCTTCACGCCGGTCTCGGCCGTGTAGTCGTTGACGAGTTCCTGCAGATAGTTCGCCGGATCCCATTCCGCCCAGAAGATGGTGAGTTCCTTGTCTTGCGCTCGGACGGATGTCCCGCAGGCAAGCGCCAGCCCGATACCAGCAATCACGCTGGTCACTATCTTGCGCATAGTTTTCCTCCCTTGTGCGCATTCTACCTTGTCATGCTGGGCCGGCACTATGGTCGGCCCTGGTAGTTCCTCCCGTGATGGCACTTTCCGGTTTCGCGCCTCCTCGCCCTGCCGGAAAAAATGATCGCAGCCCTCACTTTCGATCCGCTTTATGCGTACTGATCTGGTATTACCAATTCAAGAGGGACGTCAAGCTCTTTCTTGTACAGTCAAAAGCGGCTCGACAAGCCAATCGGGGCGGTATCTGTCTGTTTTGCCTTATTTTTCCTACTCCTTGATATGCAGAAGCCTTGTTTCCACCGAGGCCTCACAATTATTATCGGCAGCCGGGTCTCCAATCTGGTCGAACCAGATTTAAGACATCGTCGTCTCCTGTGTGATCGAAACACCACCCGTTTTCGCCTCTGATTCCGCTATCGCCGCACGCACCAGCGCCCCCGCCGCCCACTCGGCGACCGACATCATGTCACGGCTGTCCAGCCCCCATATATCCTTCAGCACGATCAGCACTTCGACGCCGAACATCAACGACAGCGCCTGGGCAAGACGCTTGAACTGACGCGGCTTGAGCTGACCCTTGAGCGGCGCAATCGCATCTTTCAAAAGATCGACGCGGTGGCCGCGCGTGAAAGCCGGCTCGGTGCCCAGCGTGCCCGCCTGCCGCCGCGCCCATTGGTCGAGCGAAAGCTTGAGCGCCGCCTTGAATGTCGCCTCGAAAGCCTCGATGCGCGGGATGGAGGAAGCGAATAGCTCGGCCACCCGCCGCTGCGGATCGTTCGAAGCGGATTTCCACGTCAGGATCGGGCCAAGCCCCTCGTCGACGACCGCCTGCACCAGCGCCGCCTGGCTTGGGAAATAGCGATAGGCAGTCGCGCGGGAGACTTGCGCAGCCTCTGCGACCTCGCTGACCGAAGGCGTCACGCCCGACTGCATCAGCCGCTTCGCCGTCTCCAGCATCAGCCGCCTCGTGCGGGCGCGCGGCCCCTTCTCGGCTGCCGGCACCTGCTCGGCATCGTCGTTGGCGGCAGCTTGTTGACGTGAGACATCCATATCAATACGATACGCGCGTCTCAAAAAATTGCAATGGCCATGCCTTGGCGAACGGGCCCGGCAAGAAGCGACAAGCGGCAACACCGGACGCTGAAGACAACGATAGAGACGACGGGGAAACTCGGATGAAGCGCATCTATGTGGTCGGCACCGCCGACACCAAGGGTGAGGAGCTCGCCTTCCTCGCCGATGCCGTCGCCGCTGCCGGGGGCGCGGTCGTCCGCGTCGATATCGGCACGCGCGGCGCGACCGTGCCGGTGGATGTTGCGGCAAGCGAAGTGGCGGCGCATCATCCCGATGGAGCCGGCGCGGTGCTCGGCATTGATGATCGCGGCACGGCCGTTGCCGGCATGGGCGTCGCGTTTACCCGCTTCATCCAGTCCCGCGACGACGTTGCCGGCGTGATCGGCATCGGCGGCGGTGGCGGCACCTCGATCGTCACCGCGGGCATGCGCGCGCTGCCGCTCGGCCTGCCCAAGATCATGGTCTCGACGCTCGCCTCCGGCGACACAGGACCTTATGTCGACGTCTCCGACATCATCATGATGCCGTCGGTGACCGACATGGCCGGCCTCAACCGGCTGTCGCGCGTCGTGCTGCACAACGCCGCCCAAGCCATCGCCGGCATGGCGGCGAGGCCGGCTCCGTCAGGCGCCGGCAAGCCGGCGCTGGGCTTGACCATGTTCGGCGTCACCACGCCTTGCGTGACGGCCGTCGTCGAACGGCTGCGCGCTGACTATGACTGCATGGTCTTCCATGCCACCGGCACCGGCGGCCGCTCGATGGAGAAGCTCGCCGATTCAGGCCTGCTTGCCGGCGTCCTCGACATTACCACCACCGAGGTCTGCGACCTGCTGTTCGGCGGCGTGCTGCCGGCGACGGAGGATCGCTTCGGCGCCATTGCCCGCACAAAGCTCCCCTATGTCGGCTCCGTCGGCGCGCTCGACATGGTGAACTTCTGGGCGCCGCCGACCATCCCCGAAAAGTATCGTGGACGCCTGTTCTACGAGCACAATCCGAACGTCACGCTGATGCGCACCACCGCTGACGAATGCCGCAAGATCGGCGAATGGATCGGCGGCCGCCTCGCCGCTTGCGAAGGCCCGATCCGCTTCCTGATCCCGGAGAAAGGCGTTTCGGCGCTCGACAGCGAAGGCGGCGCCTTCTTCGACGCCGAGGCCGATGCTGTCCTGTTCGAGGCCATCGAGCGCACCATCAAGCCAACGAAGAACCGCGCCGTGACGCGCCTGCCGCTGCACATCAACGATCCAGCATTCGCCAACGCCGCGGCCGAGGCTTTCCTCGATATTGCCAAGAAGTGAGACCCGACAAGCATGGCCGCCATTCCGCGCAAAGAGATCCTGGAAAAATTCCGCAAGATGATTGCCGACGGCGTGCCGATCGTCGGTGGCGGCGCCGGCACCGGCCTCTCGGCCAAGGCCGAGGAAGCCGGCGGCATCGACCTTATCATCATCTACAATTCCGGCCGCTACCGTATGGCGGGGCGCGGCTCGGCCGCCGGCCTGCTCGCCTATGGCAATGCCAACGAGATCGTCAAGGAAATGGCCTATGAGGTGCTGCCGGTGGTGAAGAAGACGCCGGTGCTGGCCGGCGTCAACGGCACCGACCCCTTCGTCATCATGCCGCTGCTGCTGGCCGAATTGAAGACGATGGGTTTCTCCGGTGTGCAGAATTTTCCGACCGTTGGCCTGTTCGACGGCACCATGCGCCAGAGCTTCGAGGAGACCGGCATGGGTTTTGGGCTCGAGGTCGACATGATCGCCGAGGCGCACAAGCTCGATCTGCTCAGCACGCCTTACGTCTTCAACCCCGACGAGGCGCGCGCCATGACCAAAGTCGGCGCCGACATCGTCGTCGCCCATATGGGTGTCACGACCGGCGGCTCGATCGGCGCCACCTCGGCGAAGTCGCTCGACGCCTGCGTGAAGGAGATCGACGCCATCGCCGACGCCGCGCGCTCGGTGCGCAAGGACGTCATCCTGCTCTGCCATGGCGGGCCGATCTCGATGCCCGGCGACGCGCGCTACATCCTGGAGCGCTGCGACGGCCTGCACGGTTTCTACGGCGCAAGCTCGATGGAGCGGCTGCCGGCCGAAGCGGCCATCGCCAGGCAGACGGCGGATTTCAAGGCGGTCGCAATCGGCGGTTCAAAAGACGCCGCGAAAAACAGGAAGGGATGAGGCAATGGCCGACAAGGAGAAGGTGTTCGTTTATCCGAAGGACGTCAGCGCCTTCGGCTTCGACTGGGGCAAGCTGACGCTCACGGTCGGGCCGGAAGTGAATGGCGCCGCCCGCTTTTCCGGCGGCGTCGTCGACCTGCCTCCCGGCAAGGGCCACACCCGGCATAACCATCCAGGCGCGGAGGAAATCATCTTCGTCATCTCGGGCAATGGCGAGCAGATGGTCGAGGACGAGAAGGGCAATCCCGTGATTGCGAAGGTCGGCCCCGGCTGCACGATCTACGTACCGGAAAGCCGCTTCCACTCGACGCTCAACACCGGCGATCAGCCGATGCAGCTCTTCGTCGTCTATTCGCCGGCCGGTCCCGAACTGGCGCTGCGGGAGCTACCGGATTTCAGGTTGCTGCCGCCGGGGCAGTGATGAATTGATTTTCTGTCCACGGCCGCGCCGCCCCTCATTGTCCTGCCCGTCCTCCGCAGCAGCTGCGGAGGGTGGACCGGACATTTCTCCCCGTATAGTGACAGGGAGAAAGAACGCATTCATCAATGCTTTTGCCAATTTTCAATGTCGGAAGGTAAGTGCCGAGGTCGCGGCCATCTCCCTTCTCCCCGTCAATATACCGGGAGAAGGTGCCGGCAGGCGGATGAGGGGCAGCGCCGACCTTCCGGATTATGAAGCCCCACCCGTGTTCCACCCGCGCCCGCGATCGCCGAACATCACATAACCCGTGTCGGTCACCGCCACGGTGTCTTCCAGCTTGATGAAACCGCGTGTCGGATGAAGCATGGTCGTCTCGACCGAGAGCACCATGTTCTTTTCCAGCGGTTTCGCCGCATAGGTGCCCTCATAGGTGACCGGATGGTTGGTCATCAGGAACGGCGCCTCATGGGTGATCAGCCCCATGCCGTGGGCGAAGAAATCCGTATACGCCGCGACCTTCGAGGCCTTCAGCACGCTGTCGGCATGCGCGATCATATCGCCGCCGAGCGTGCCCGCTTTCACCTTCGAAAAGGCCGCCTGCTGCACCGCCTCGACTTCGCCTAGCAGATCTTCCAGCTCGGCATCCGGCTCGCCAAGCACGCCCATGCGGCAGAGGTCGCCGATATAGCCGTGATAGTTGCCGCCGGAATCGATAGACAGCACCTCGCCCTGCTTCCATGCCTGGCTGGACGCAGCGCGGTTGTGACTGGAGCCCAGCGTCAGCAGGCAATATTCGAAATGCGCGCCGCGATTGGTTTCCTCGCGCCTGAGCTGCTCGATGATGTCGGTCTTGATCGTGCCCTCGCGCGCCCAGGCGATTGTCGCCAGCATGGAATCGGTGATCAACTCGGAGGCGATGCGCAGTTTTTCGAGCTCCACTTCGGTCTTGATCGCGCGCATATTCTCCAGCATGCCGGTAGCATCAATCAGCTTCGCGTCCGGCAGCGCCTTGCGGATCAGCGTATAGGCATCCGACGGCAGGAAACCCGGCTCGATGCCGATGCGCGCAGCTCCCTTGCCGATCTTCTGCAGGTGCTCCACCGCAAGATTGGCGGCGTCGAGCGTTCCCCAGCAGGCGGCGTGCAGCGTCGGCGTCCAGAACGGATGGTTCTGGTGCTCGCCGCCTTCCATCTTGTTGCCGATATAGGCGGCATGCTCCGGCCCGCCCTTCTCATAGAGGACGATGGGCAGGTAGCGGCTATGGCCGATCGCATCCATCGCCGCGAAGAAGATGAATTTGTAGCCGCCGAGCAGATATTGCGTGTTGTGCTTGGAGGTGGCGAAGAGCACGTCGATGCCGGCCTCGTCCATCAGCCGGTCCACCCGCACCCGGTCGAACGGAATGCTGCTGACCTCGGTCTTACCCGGAGCGATGTTCATCGGCCTCTCCCTGAATTTCCGGCCGCTCAAGCGGCCAATCTTCCTGAACTTTTGGCTGTCGATTAAATCTGCATCACTTTGACCACTCTGGTCCAGCCAGAATTCAGTGGCGTTCGACCGATCCCGCTTCCATAACGGCTTCTGGCGACATTGCACCCGAATCTGGTCCTACCAGATGATGGCAACTGCAGCCCGAACATAACTGGTCCAGCGGACGAAAATTTCAAAGCCAAGCTATCCTGCGCCAAAACCGTCTCTGGCGAAACCTTTGCCAAGGGCCATAATCCCATCCATTCGAGACTGCCCGCGCCTGGCACGGGTGAAGAGGGGAGTTTGAGCGATGTCCGAATTCACGATTTCACGCCGCGGCCTGCTGGCCGGTTCGGCGCTGCTTTTGGCTTCGACGGCGTTGCCGACCATCAGCCATGCGCAGGCGCCGAAGAAGGGCGGGCGATTGATCGTCGCCGCCGACTCCGAGCCACGCAATCTCAACCCGGCGATCGTCGCCTCAAACGGCGTCTTCTTCATTTCCAGCAAGGTCGTCGAGACCCTGGCCGAGGCCTCCTTCGACGGCAAGGATGGACTTGAGCCGCGCCTCGCGCTCTCCTGGGAGGGTGCCGCCGATGGATTGTCGGTGACCTTCAGGTTGCGCGACGGCGTCAAATGGCATGACGGCAAGCCCTTCACCTCCGCCGACGTCGCCTTCTCGGCGCTGCAGGTCTGGAAGCCGCTGCAGAATCTCGGCCGCACCGTGTTCAAGGACCTCAGCACGGTCGAGACGCCCGACGAGCTCACCGCCGTATTCAAATTCGCCAAGCCGACACCGTTCCAGCTGATCCGCAATGCGCTCCCGGCGCTCTCCAGCGTCGTGCCGAAGCATGTCTATGAGGTGGGCAAGATCGAGGACAACCCGGCCAACAACGCGCCGGTCGGCACCGGCCCGTTCAAATTCGCCGAATACAAGGCCGGCCAGTACTATCGGCTTGCGAGAAACGACTCCTATTGGGGCAAGGACGAGCCCTATCTCGACGAGATCGTCTACCAGGTGCTGCCGGACCGCACTTCGGCGGCGGCCGCGCTCGAAGCGGAAGAGATCCAGCTTGCCGCCTTCTCCGCCGTGCCGCTCGCCGACCTCGACCGCATCTCCAAGGTGCCGGGCCTGAAGGTCATCACCAAGGGTTATGAGGGGCTGACCTACCAACTCGTGGTCGAGATCAACCATCGCCGCAAGGAACTGGCCGACCTGAAAGTGCGCCAGGCGATCGCTCATGCCATCGACAAGGACTTCGTCGTCAAGACGATCTTCCTCGGCTACGCCGCGACCGCGACCGGCCCGGTGCCGAAGAACGATCCGCAATTCTACACCGCCGACGTTCCGACCTACCCCTTCGATGTCGCCAAGGCCAACGAGCTTCTCGATGAAGCCGGCTATAAGCGGGCCGACGATGGCAAGCGCTTCACGCTGAAGCTGCTGCCGGCCCCCTACTTCAACGAGACAAAACAGTTCGGCGACTATCTGCGCCAGGCGCTGGCCGCGATCGGCATCGACGCGGAGATCGTCAACAACGACTCCGCCGCCCATATCAAGGCCGTCTATACCGACCATGCCTTCGACCTCGCGGTCGGCCCGCCGGTGTTCCGCGGCGATCCGGCGATCTCGACCACCATCCTGGTGCAGAGCGGCATTCCGGACGGCGTGCCCTTCTCAAACCAGGGCGGCTACAAGAATGCCGACCTCGACGCGTTGATCGTCAAGGCATCGGAGACGCTCGACACCGCCGCCCGCACCGAGCTCTACAAGGAGTTCCAGAAAAAGGTTGCGGCCGACCTGCCGCTGATAAACGTCGCCGAATGGAGCTTCATCAGCGTCGCACGCGATACGGTCGGGAATATCGCCAACAACCCGCGCTGGGCGGTTTCGAACTGGGCGGACACTTACTTGGAATCGTGACACATTCGCGCGGATGAAAATTCGCGGCGAAGTCGTCGTAGATGCACGGGCAGACGTCGAGCTCTACGATACCCCCCTCTGTCCTGCCGGACATCTCCCCCTCAAGGGGGGAGATCAGCTTGCGCTGGCACCCCTGCCCTTCTTTGCAACGCTTGCGATTGGCATCGCGGCCGATGACAGCCAATCTCCCCCCTTGGGGGGGAGATGTCCGGCAGGACAGAGGGGGGTGCCTGGGCGCGGCATTTCTCATGGGCAGCCTTGCTCTAGTCCCTCGAGGCGCGCATGACCCGCGCCCTCACCCTGCTGCGCCGCCGCCTCGTCGGCAGCGTCTTCGTGCTCCTGATCGTCGTCATCGGCAGCTTCCTGCTGCTCGAAGCCGCCCCCGGCGACGCGGTCGATGCCTACATCGTCTCGACCGGCGGCGATGCCGGCATGATTGAGCTGCTGCGCCACCGCTGGGGCCTCGACCAGTCGGAATTGACCCGGCTCGCCAACTACCTTTGGGCGCTCTGCCATCTCGATCTCGGCCGGTCCGTCACCTTCTCGCGGCCGATCCGCGACGTCATAATCGAACGCCTGCCGACCACGCTGATCCTGATGGGCAGCGCCACCGCGCTCTCCTTCGGCCTCGGCTCGGCGCTCGGCATCTATGCCGGCGCGCGGCCCGGCAGTTTTCGCGATCGCTTCCTGTCGATCGGTTCGCTGGCGCTCTACGCCGTGCCGGGCTTCTGGCTCGGCCTGGTGCTGATCGTCGTCTTTGCCGTCGACCTGCGCTGGTTGCCGATCGGCGGCATCGAGACCATCGCCTCTGGCAAGACCGGGCTGGCGCGGGCCGCCGACGTCGTCGCCCATCTCGTGCTGCCGGTGGCAGCGCTCGGCTTCATCTATCTCGCGCTCTATCTGCGCATGATGCGCGCCGGCATGGCCGAGGCCTGGCGGCAGGATTTCGTGCTTGCCACCCGCGCCAGGGGCCTGCCGCGCCGGCGCATCGTGCTCGCTCATGTTGCTCGCAACGCGCTGCTGCCTTTGGTCACCATGCTTGGCCTGCAATCGGCGCAGATGCTCGGCGGCAGCGTCGTCATCGAAAGCGTCTTTGCCGTCCCCGGTCTTGGCCGGCTGGCGCAGGAAGCGGTCGCCGGGCGCGACGCCCCAGTGCTGCTCGGCATCATTCTGGTGAGCGCCGTTCTCGTCGTCGTCATCAATCTCCTGGTCGACCTCGCCTACGCCTTCCTCGATCCGCGCGTCGGCGCCAGCGAGGCCAGCGCATGAGGAGGCTGCTTCGTTTCTTCCGTACGCCAGAAGCGATCGCCGGCGCACTCATCCTTGTCTTGCTGGTCGCGATGGCGCTGGCGGCGCCGTTGCTTTTCCCGGACGACCCGCTAGCGATCGCCGGCCCGGCGCTGCTGCCACCGTTCCAGGATTGGTCGCTGCCGCTCGGCACCGACCGGCTCGGCCGCGACGTGCTGGCCGAGCTGTTCCATGGCGCCCGCACCTCGCTGGCCGTCGGGCTGGCGGCGGCCGGCGCGGCACTCCTCGTCGGCGCGGTGGTGGGCACGCTGGCCGGCTTCTCGGGAGGGCTGATCGACGAGGTGCTGATGCGCATCACCGACGCCTTCCAGACCGTGCCGAGCTTCCTGCTGGCGCTGGCCTTCGTCAGCATCGTCGGGCCGTCGCTTGGCGTCGTCGTCGCGGCAATAGCGCTCGGCGCCTGGACCGGTCCCGCTCGCGTTGCTCGCGCGGAAGTGCTGTCGATCCGCGAGCGCGACTATGTCGCCGGTGCTCGCGTCATCGGCATGCATCCTCTTGAGATTGCCTTCCGCGAGGTGCTCCCCAACGCCTTGCCGCCGGGGCTGGCGCTGTCCTCGGTGATCGTCGCGGCAGCGATCCTCACCGAGGCGGCGCTGTCCTTCCTCGGCCTCGGCGACCCCAACCGCGTCACCTGGGGCGGCATGATCGCCGAAGGCCGTGCCGTGCTGCGCACCGCGCCATATCTGTCGATTTTTCCCGGCATCGCGCTGGTGCTGACCGTGCTCGGCGTCTACCTCGCCGGCGAAGGCGTGGTGGAAAGCACAGCGGTGCGCAGGAGCCTGTCGTGACCGCGCTGCTCTCGATCCGCGATCTCTCGGTGCTCTACCGTCGGGACGACGTTGAGGTGGTGGCGCTGGAAGGGCTTAGCCTGGAGGTTGCTGCAGGCGAGCGTCTGGCGATCATCGGCGAAAGCGGCTCGGGCAAGAGCACGCTGGCGCTGGCAATTGCGCGGCTGTTGCCGGAGTCTGCAGTGATCGGCGGACGCATAGAATGGTCAGCAAGCCAACTGCAAACGTCTCGTTCCGTCATACGCCCCGCGGGGGAGATGTCGGGCAGGACAAAGGAGGGTGCGAAGGATCGCCAACGTCTCCCGCTAACAAACAACGCTCCGATAGGCGGCCGCGACATCGGCTTCGTCTTCCAGGACCCCTCCTCCAGCCTCGACCCCGTGATGCCGATCGGCAAGCAGATCGCCGAGGTCGCGCGCACGCATCTCGGCCTCGGCTGGTCGCAGGCTTATGCACGAGCCAAAACCCTCCTCGAACGCGTCCGCCTGCCCGATCCGGACGCAGCCTTGCATGCCTATCCGCACCAGCTTTCCGGTGGCCAGAAGCAGCGCGTGGCGATCGCCGCGGCAATCGCTGCCGGGCCGAGGCTGTTGATCGCCGATGAAGCAACCAGCGCGCTCGACACCATCGTCCAGGCGGAGATCGTTTCCCTGATCCGCCGGCTCGTCGCCGAGGACGGCATGACGCTGCTCTTCATCAGCCACGACATTGCGCTCGCCGCCACGCTTGCCGAGCGCATCGCGGTGCTGCGCCATGGCGAGTTGATTGAATCGGGCGAGACCCGCCAAATCGTCGAAGCGCCCCGCAATGCTTATACACGCTCGTTGCTCGATGCCCATCTCGGCCTCGACGCCGTGCCGCTGCTCGACCGGCCAGGCGCTTCGGCATGAGCCTGCTCGCCGTCTCCAATCTCGCCAAGCGCTATCACCGCCGCGGCAAGCCTTTCCCGGCTGTCGATGATGTCTCGTTCGAGATCGGCCCGGCCGAGACGCTGGCGTTGGCCGGCCCGTCCGGCAGCGGCAAGTCGACGATCGCGCGGCTGGTGCTGCGGCTGATCGAGCCCGATGCCGGACGGATGGAATTCGAAGGCACGGACTTCTTCTCGCTGTCGGGCGCCGCATTGCGCGCGCGCCGCGCCCGTCTCCAGATGGTGTTCCAGGACCCGCTCGCCGCCTTCAATCCGCGCGCCACGGTGGCGCGTGTCCTGGACGATCCCCTGCGCATCCATGCTATCGCTTCGCGCGCCGAGCGCCCGCGCCGCATCGCTGCCCTGCTGGAACGCGTCGGTCTTGACGCCGGCCTTGCCCAACGTGCCATCCACGAGATTTCCGGTGGCCAGCGCCAGCGCGTGGCGATCGCCCGCGCCGTCGCCACGCGGCCTTCGCTGATCGTGCTCGACGAAGCGGTATCGGCGCTCGACGTGTCGGTCCGCGGACAAATCCTGGAATTGCTGCTCGACCTGCAACGCCAGGAACGGATCGCCTATCTTTTCATTTCTCATGACCTCGGCGTCATCCGCGCCGTCGCGCATCGCGTCGCCATCCTCGACGCCGGCCGGGTTGCCGAGGTCGGCGATGCCCGCGCCGTCATCGCCAACCCGCAATCGGCGATCGGCAAGGCGCTGGTGGCGGCGACGCCGACACTGAATAGAAACCGAGCATGATCCGGTTTGCGGACAAGATCATGGTCGGACAATAAATCAGGACGCATCATGACCGATCCCGAAGCAGCCAGAGCCGAAAAACTGTCGCGCGAGCTCGATACCGCCTTCCGCAACCGGGCCGATCTCTATCGTCTCTTCCTCGACGAGCTGACCGCCGAGCTCGGCGCCGAGAAAGCCGAAGCGGTGATGATCAGCACCATCGAGAAACGCGGCCGCGAAGTCGCCGCGGCTGCCTTTGCCGGTTTCGGCCCCAATGACGCACTGGCGATCGGCGAGGCGTTCCTCTCCGTCAGTCCGGATGGCGGCCGCATGTATCCGACCGACGTCGATTGTGGGCCGGATCACATCGCCTTCAAGGTGAAGCGCTGTCCGCTGAAGGATGCCTGGGTCGAGGCCGGCGTCGGCGAGGAAAAGCTCGCCACGCTATGCCGCATTGCAGGCGCCTTCGACCGCGGCCTGTTCGAGGCGACTGGCGTGCGCTTCGCCAACGTCACCTGGACGCCCGGCCACGGCTCCGGTTGCTGCCACATCGCGCTGACCAACAGGGACACTTAGCAAGCCGACGATTTAGCTTTCGGTGAAGACGTGCAATTCCGCGCCCGCTTCGTCGATCGCGGCGCGCAGTTCCGTCGCCGGCTCGCTGTCGGTGACAACGTCGGAAACCTCGCTCAAAGCGCAGATGCGTTCGAGGCTGCCGCGGCCGAATTTGTCGTTGGTGACGACCAGCATCGTCGACAGCGAGCGCGCCATCATCGCGCGTTTCACCGCCACCGCACCCGAGACCATGTCGCTCGGCCCCTCGGCGTTCACGGCCGATGCACCGATGATGGCGACATCGGCATTGTAGCGGCGCACGAATTCGACGGTGTCCTCGCCGAGCACGCTGGCCTCACGGCTGTCATAGGTACCGGGGCAAAGGATGACACGGAAGCTGGGATTGGCGCCGGCAACCGAGGCGACGCCGACTGAATTGGTGATGACGGTCAGATCCCGCCTGAGCTGGGCAATGCTGCGCGCCACCTCGTAGGTCGTCGAGCCGCCGTCGATCATCACGATCCGGCCATTTTCGACCAGGCCCGCGGCACCCCGCCCGATGCGGGCGCGTTCCTCGACCAGCAGCAGGCCGCGCTCCGCGATAACCGGTTCCGACGTCATCAGCGAGATCGTCGCGCCACCATAGGTGCGGTTGATCAGCCCCGCCTCGCCAAGTTCGATCAGGTCGCGGCGGATGGTCTCGCCGGCAACCCCGATGCGGCGGGCGAGCTTCGAGATGCGGATCGATGCAGAGCGCCGGACCTCCGACAGGATCAGCTCATGTCGCTCCTTCTTCGTAAGCCGGCCGGGCTCGATGTTCATCGCTTCTCCTTGCTGCGGGCC
The DNA here is from genome assembly GCF_014843905.1 of Mesorhizobium silamurunense. NCBI lineage: Bacteria > Pseudomonadati > Pseudomonadota > Alphaproteobacteria > Hyphomicrobiales > Phyllobacteriaceae > Mesorhizobium > Mesorhizobium silamurunense. The sequence goes on from NZ_LPVS01000079.1 coordinate 70,228, forward strand.
CGCGAGCATTGCCCAAACGACAAACGCCGGCCGCGCCGCGGATTCGTCCCCGGCGTGAAGACATTAGCCACGCCGGGGCCGCGAAAGCCAGATTCAATGCCTTAGGCGATCGCGCATCGCGTACCAAAGCATGCCGAGCACATAGAGCGGGCCGCGCAGCGCCGTGCCGCCCGGGAACGGCAGCGGCGTGAGCGTCGAGAACAGGTCGAGCCGGGAGGAATCGCCGGTGATCGCTTCCGCGAGGAGCTTGCCCGACAGCGTCGACAGGATGACGCCCTTGCCCGAATAGCCATGCGCGAAATAGACCTCGCCATAATGCCCGACATGCGGCAGGCGCGACGTCGTCACCGACACCAGCCCGCCCCAGGCATGGTCGATGCGGCAGCCGCGCAATTGCGGAAAGGTCTTTTCCATGTGCGGGCGCACAAAGCCGGCTATGTCGGCCGGCGGCGAAGGCGTGTAGCGCTCGCCGCCGCCGAACAGCAGGCGGCCGTCCGCCGACATGCGGTAATAGTTGACCACGAAGAGCGTGTCCGAAACCGCGACATTGGACGGGATGACGTTGTGCTCGCCCAAGGGCTCGGTGGCGATGACGTAGTTGCCGACCGGCATGATGCGGCTGTTGACGCGCGGCTCCAGTCCCTTGAGCAGCGCGTCGCCTGCCAGCACCACATGGCGGGCACGGACTGAGCCCTTGTCGGTAAACACCCGGATGGACGGCTCGCGCTCGAGGCGCACCGCAACCGAGTTCTCGTGGACAATGACGCCGGCGCCGACTGCGGCGCGCGCGAGGCCCAGCGTGTAGTTCAGCGGGTGCATGTGGCCGCCGAGCTTCTCGAAGACCGCGCCCTGAAAAGGCGTATCGACCATCTGCCGCGCCTGCGCCGCCGACAGGATTTCCACATCCGAGAAGTTCATCACCTTGGCGAGGCATTTGGCCTCTTCCTCGAAGTCGCGCATGTCGGAGCCGTTGACCGCGCCGACCAGATGACCGGTCAGCCGCAAGTCGCACTCGATGCCATGGCGCTCGATGATGTCGAGCACCAGCCCGCGCGCCTCGAAGGCAAGATCGAACAGCGCCTTCGCCCGTTCCGGACCGAACGCCTTGACCAAACCTTTGGCGCCCTTGCGCAGACCCGGGATCATCTGGCCGCCATTGCGCCCGGAGGCTCCCCAGCCGATCTTGCCGCCTTCGAGCAGCACCACTTTCAGGCCGCGCTCGGCCGCGTGGAACGCCGCCGACAGACCGGTGCAGCCGCCGCCAACGACCACCAGATCGGCTTCGACATCGCCGATGAGCGCCGGATGGTCCGGCGCCGGATTGGCGGTAGCGACATAGTAGGATTTGCCGATGTCCAGACCGGAATTGAAACCCGTGGAAGCCATGGTCACACCTTGAGCAGGAGATGGTCGCGTTCCCACGACGTCACCACGGTCTGGAACAGGTCGAGCTCGACACTCTTCACCCGCAGATAGGTCTGGAAGAAATCCTCGCCGAGCAGCGCCCGCACCGGCTCGCAGGCGGCGAAGCGGTCGAGTGCTTCCTCCATGGTTTTCGGCAGCGTGCTCTGGCTGCGATAGGCATTGCCGAAGGCTTCCGCCGAGCGGGCCAGCTTCTCCTCGACGCCGAGATAGCCGGCGATCAGCGAGCCGGCCATGGCGAGGTACGGATTGGCGTCGGCGCCGGGCAACCGGTTCTCGACCCGCCGCGCCGCGCGCCCGCCCATCGGCACGCGCAGGCCGCAGGAGCGGTTGTCATGCGACCATTCGATATTGGCGGGCGCGCTGTGGCCTGGCCGGATGCGGCGATACGAATTCACGTTGGGCGCAAACAGCGGCATGATTTCAGGAACGTATTTCTGCAGGCCGCCGATGAAGTGGGAGAACATTTCCGTATCGTCGCCGTCTTTGCCAGCAAACAAGGGCTCGCCGCCCTCGTTGACGATCGACATGTGCAGGTGCATCGAGCTGCCGGCCTGCGCCGCGATCGGCTTGGCCATGAAGGTGGCGTGCATGCCGCTCGCCTGCGCCGCCTGCCGCGCCAGGCGCTTGAACAACAGCACCTTGTCGGCCAGCGCCAGCGGATCGCCGTGCAGGAAGTTGATCTCGAGCTGCGCCGTGCCGGATTCATGGATCAGCGTGTCGAGCGGCAGGCCGGCTATGGCAGCATGTTCGTAGAGCCGCCGCGTCACCTCTTCGAATTCCTCCAACGCCTGCATGTCGTAGGGATGCTGCACGCCTTCCGGCCGGCCGTTGCGCCCGACCGGCGCGGTCAGCGGCCGATCCGGATCGGGATTTGGCGCCGTAAGATAGAATTCGAGCTCCGGCGCCATAACCGCGCGCCAGCCACGCCGGCGGTAGAGGTCGAGCGCGGCCCGCAGCACATGGCGCGGCGAAGCCATCCAGGGCCGGTCGTCCATGTGGAACGTGTCGGCAAAGACATAGGCCCTGCCGGCGCCGCCGCCGGGCGCCAGGCAGAGCGTCGACAGGTCCGGCACCATGCGCATGTCGGGGTCCTGATAGGCGAACCCTTCGTCGATGGAGCCGGAATAGCGGCCGTCGATGGCGACCAGGAAGGCGCTACTCGGCAGGTAGAGCGCGCGGTCCTCGACCGACTTCAGGAACTTCGCCGCCGGCAACGCCTTGCCGCGCAGCACGCCGTTGACGTCGGGCACGAGGCACTCGACCTCCTTTATTCCATGCGTCGTCAGCCAGCTTTGCGGATCGGCGCCGCTGGAGAGTGAAAAGTCTTGTTTGTCAGGCATCGGTCATGTCCGTGCGAAGGAGAAATCGCTTCGGCGGGCACGTCCGTTTCGGTTTGAGCGTTGAGTAGCCTACGTTATCTGAATGACGGACGCCCGCCTGATGGCCGGCCCGCAGGCCGGATCGAGCGCACCGCATACCCCCTCGGTCCAGCCGTCGCGAACGACATGCGAACCGACCTTAGTCTCCTCCGCGCGTTGCAGGTTCTCGTGCCGGCAGCAGCGCATGATCAGTGATACCTCGCCGAAGCGCGGTTTCTTGCGACCGAAATTGAAACCGGCCGAGAGCGGGAGAGCCTTTTTGCCAGTTGCACGGCAAGCCTCATCGAGGAACCTGGCCTATGGTTTGACCGATCGTTGCTTTCGGCGCAAGCCCGCTTCACGAACAGCCTCATCGCGCCTCGGGCCGGCGCTCAGCCGATGCTCTCGCCGCCGTCGACCACCAGCGCCTGGCCGGTCATGAAGGAGGAGCGGTCGGACACGAGGAACAGGATGGCTTCGGCGACCTCCTGCGCGCTCGCCCAGCGCCCCATCGGGATCTTAGTCCGGACATAGCTTTCGATCGCGTCCCGCCCGCCCATCTGGGCGATAAAGGGCTCGTTGAACGGCGTGTCGACCCAGCCCGGGCAGAGCGCGTTGATGCGAACATTGTGCCTGGCATAGTCGAGCGACATCTGCCTGGTCATCGCCACCACGGCGTGCTTCGACGTGGCGTAGGCGATCATCTCGCGGTCGTAGAAGACGCCGGAATTCGAGGCGGTGTTGAGGATGACGCCGCCGCCCTGCGCGATCATCGAAGGCATGACGGTCTTCGCCGCGAGGAACTGCGCCCGCACATTGATCCGCCACGAGGCGTCCATGCCGTCGGTGCTGACTTCCGTCAGCGTGCCGCCGACCTGGATGCCGGCATGGCTGTGCAGGATGTCGATCCGCCCGTGCTTGCTGAGCGTTCCCGCGATTAAGCCCTCGACCGCTGTATCGTCGCCGACATCGGTGGCGACCGCTTCGGCACGGCCGCCGGCTTCGCGGATGCCGGACGCCGTGACCTCGCCTGCCGCCGGGTCGCGGTCGGCGATCACCACGACAGCCCCTTCTCGCGCCATGATCATGGCGCCGGCGCGCCCGATGCCCGACCCGGCGCCCGTTACCACGGCGATGCGATCTCTCAGAATCATGGACTTGTCTTTCAAGGCGATGGTTTTCGTCGGCCGAGCTGCCATTGCGCGAGCAGGACGAGCAGGACCGACGCGGCGAGCACGATCGTCGCGATGGCGTTGATCTCCGGCGTCACGCCGCGCCGGATCGAGGCAAAGACGTAGATCGGCAGCGTCGTCTGCGCGCCGGCGACGAAGAAGGCGATGATGAAGTCGTCGAAGGAGAAGGTGAAGGCGAGCAGGAAGCCGGCGATCACCGCCGGCATGATCTGCGGCAGCACGATCGAGCGGAATGTCGTCAGCGGCGTGGCATAGAGATCGCTCGACGCCTCGACCAGGTTGCGGTCGAGACTGCTGAGCCGCGTGCCGACGATCATCGTCACCAGCGCCATCGAGAACAGGCCATGCGCGGCGATGATCGAGCCGTAGCCGAGCGCAAGACGCGGCGGCTGGTCGGTCGGCCACAGCGAGGCGAGGAACGGATTGACGACGACGAAGAGCTGTACCAGCGCGACCAGCGTCGAGATGCCGATGACGACGCCCGGAACGACGATCGCGGCACCCAGCAGCGCATCGAAAACCGCCCGCGCCGGCGCGCCGACGCGCTGCAGCCCGAGCGCCGCGGCCGTGCCGCAGAAGGCCGCAAGGAGCGCGCTGGTAGTGGCGATGAACAGGCTGTTCTTCAGCGCCTCGACCAGGAACGGGTTCGACAGCGCCTTGCCGTACCATTGCACCGAAAAGCCGGTGAACTCGCTGGCATGGTGACCAGCATTGAAGGAGAACAGCACGACCAGCGCAATCGGCAGATAGAGGAAGCCAAAGACGGCGACGACGAAGGCGCGCATCAGATCAGATCCACCCTGCGTGCGCCCGAGAGCCGGGTCGAGATGCGGTTGGCGACGATCAGCACCACCACCGAGACCGCCACCAGCGTGATCGCGATGGCCGATCCGAACGGCCAGTTGCGCGATTGCAGGAAGAGGTCGACCAGCGCGTTGCCGATGAAGAACACCTTGCCGCCGCCGAGCAGCGTCGGGATCAGGTATTCACCGAGCAAAAGGATCATCACCAGCGAGAAGCCGGTCATCACGCCGGGCAGCGACAGCCTGAGCGTCACGCCGAGGAAGGTAGACACTGGCGTCGCGCCGAGATCGGCGGAAGCCTCCAGCAGCCGGCGATCGAGCCGTTCCAGGCTGACATAGATCGGCAGGATCATCAGCGGCAGGTAGCCGTAGACGATGCCGAGCAGCACCGCGCCCGACGTGTTGATCAGCCTGAGATCCTCGATGCCGACGTAGGCGAGCAGGGCCGGAATGCCGCGCCCGCCCAGAATGTACATCCAGGCATAGGTGCGCATCAGAAGGCTGGTCCAGAACGGGATGACGATCAGCGCAAGCAGGATCAGCCGCCAGCGCTGCGGCGCGCGCAGCGCTAGATAGTAGGCGACCGGATAGGCGACGAGCAGGCAGGCGAGCGCGCCGGCCGGCGCCAGCACCATCGTGTTCCAGAAGGCGGTCGCCCGCGCCGGCAAGTTGGCATATTGCGCGAAGGTGAGCGCGGCCTGATAGCCGCCCTCGGGCGCCCGCTCGCCGACGCTGAAGATGGCGATGGCGACGAAGGGCAAGACCAGAAAGACGACAAGCCACAGCGTCGCCGGAGCGAGCAGCAATGCGGTCAGGAGATTTCTGCGAAGGAGATTGCCGCGCATCGAAAAAGCCGCTTCGGTCCCGGCGGGCATCTGCCCGCCGGTCGCATCGTCTGGGTCGTGTTTGTGGCCGGTGCCGCTCAAGCCGACTTAAAGCGCGCCATCAGTTCGGCGCGGCCCGGATCGGTCAGCGTCGCGGCGGCGCCGAACTCGAGCGGCTTCAATAGATCGGCGGCCGGGTAGAGGATCGGATTGTCCAGCACCTCCTTCGGCAGCAGCGCGTTGACGCGCGCGTCGGTCGAGGGCGCGCCATTGGCCAGATGCTCCTTCACCGCGACCTTCGGGTTCATCAGGTAGTTGAGCAGCGCGTAGCCGGCCGGCTTGTTCGGCGCATCCTTTGGGATGGCGTAGAAGTCGGTCCAGATCTCGCCGCCTTCCTTGCCGAGCACATAGGCGATCTCGGGAATGTCGCGGTGGAGCTGCGCGCCGTCATTGGTCCAGCACATCGTCATCCAGGCGTCGCCGGCGCGCATTCCCGGCTGATAGTCGCTCGACACCGCGAACAGATGCGGCTTGACCTTGAGCAGCAGTTCCTCGGCCTTGGCGAGCTCGTCCTGCTTCAGCGAGTTGAACGAGTAGCCGTAATATTTCAGCGCGTTGCCGATCGTCGTCAGCTGGTAGTCATGCACCATGGTGCGGCCGTCGCCTTCGGCCATGGCCGTATCCCAGAACTCCTTCCAGCTCGACATCGGCTTGGCAAGCTTCTTGGTGTTGACCGCGAAGCCGGTCGTGCCCCAGTTCTTCGGCACGGCGTAGATCGTCCCGTCGATCGTGCCTTCGGCCGTGAAGCGCGCGTCTTCCTTGGTGCCGTCGAAATTGCCGAGCTTGGCCATATCCAAGGGCTCGATGATGCCGAGCTTCTTGTAAGTCGAGATCGTGTAGTTGGTCGGCACGAACAGGCTCCAGCCCGAGCCGCCGGCCTGCAGCTTGGCCAGCATCTCCTCGTTTGAGCCGAAGACGTTGACCTCGACAGCGACGCCGGTCTCGGCCTTGAAATTCTCGAACGTCGCCGGGTCGTGGTAGTTCGGCCAGGTGGCGATCGACATGCGGTCGCCGAGGTTCTCGGCGGCATAGGCCGGCGTCGGCATGATGCCGAGCTCGCGCGCCATGACGGCGGTTGCCACACCAAGGCCGGTGAGGCCGAGGAAGTCACGCCGGCTGATCGAGCCGCGCTTCATGCGCATCAACTGGTCGACGAATTTTTCAGGGCTTATCGGCAGTCCGTCACGATACGATTTCGACATGGTGGTCTTCCCTCTGGTTGGTCCCGTTGTTCTTGGAGGTCGGAAACGCCAGCGGCGCTCCGGCGGCAAAGCCGATGGCGACGGGTTCGCCCGGCTTGAAAAGATTGCCCTGGCCGATCAGGTGATCGGCCTTGGCGAGCAGTGATCCGATACCCTGAACCTCGATCGCGTATTCCGCGGTCGAGCCCAGGAAAATCCGGTTACGGACGATACCCTGCAGGCTGCCGCTTCCGGGTGCTGTGAGGCTGAGCGATTCCGGCCGCAGGCTGACGGATACAGCCTCGCCCCGGCTAAGCGGCACCCGCTTGCGCGCCGAAATCACCGTGCCGTCGGCAAGCGCGACATCGACGCGGTCGCCGGAGAGCCCGGCCACCTTGCCGCTCAAGAGATTGGTCTTGCCAACGAAATCCGCGACGAACAGGTCCGCCGGCTCGTCATAGATCTCGCTCGGCTGGCCGAGCTGGACGATACGGCCGCCATTCATGACGCAGACGAAGTCGCTCATCGACAGCGCTTCCTCCTGGTCGTGGGTGACCAGCACGAAGGTGATGCCGATCTCGCGCTGCAGGTTCTGCAGCTCGATCTGCATGTCGGTGCGCAGCTTCTTGTCGAGCGCCGCCAGCGGCTCGTCGAGAAGCAGCACTGCCGGCTTGTTGACCAGCGCGCGGGCGAGCGCGACGCGCTGCTGCTGGCCGCCGGAAAGCTCGTGGATCTTACGGCGTCCGTAGCCGGCGAGCTGCACCATGGCCAACGCCTCGACCGCCTTCAGGCTGATCTCGCGTGACGTGAGGCGCGGCCTCGCCTGGCGCAGCCCGTAGGAGATGTTGTCCTCGACATCGAGATGCGGGAACAGGGCGTACTGCTGGAACACCATGTTGACCGGGCGCCGATAGGGCGGCGTGCCGGCCATGTCGCGGCCGCGGATCAGCACGTGGCCTTCGCTCGGCTGCTCGAAGCCTCCGATCATGCGCAGGCACGTCGTCTTGCCGCAGCCGGACGGTCCGAGCAGCGCGACGAATGCCGAAGGCGGGATGGCAAGATCGATGCCGCTGACCGCCGTGACGGCGCCGTAGCGCTTGGTGACCGCGCGAAACTCGATATCAGGCACTGCAGTCAAGCCACGGGCTCCAGCGACAGCGTGAGGCAATGTCGTGACGCTAGCAGAGCCAATGGTGCCTAGTATATACCTCGCGGGTGGTATATTTAGCTGATTTTACCATTTAGAGGGGTATGAATTGGCCGCCTCCCGCAGTGACCACTACAACGCGCTCGCCGCCGTGATCGCCGCGACGCGGGAGACCAGCGGCGATCATTTCGGCAGGGCGATCGTCGCCTGGCTGCGCGGACAGGTCCGCTTCGATCACTGCGTGATCTTTGGCTATCGGGGTGCTGCGCGGCCGCCGTTGCTGTTCGAGACCTTCTCTTCGGCGGAGAGCCACATCTTCGTCGCGCTCTATCAGGAAGGCCCCTACCTGCTCGACCCCTTCCATCACGCCGCGGTCGAACGCAAAGAAGGTTTCTGGCGGATGCGCGAACTTGCGCCCGACCGCTTCTATGCCAGCGAATACTACCGTTCCTACTACAGCCAGACCCGGCTCGCCGAGGAGGTCGGCTTCTTCGTCCCGCTGGCCGGCAAGGATGCGCTCGTGCTGTCGCTGATGCGGCTGCGCGCCTCCGGGCCGTTCGGAACGGCGGACGCCAGGCTGCTGCGCGATATGGCGCCGGCGGTGATCGGCTTCTGCCGGCTGCGCTGGCCGGCTCTGCCCGCCGAAGAGGTTGCGGTCCCGCCCCCGGGTGAGACCGTCGCAACGGCCAACGAGCTGGATCGCGCGCATATCTGGAAGAGCCTGTCGCTGACCTCGCGCGAGAAACAGGTGGTCGACCTCGTGCTTCAGGGCCACTCGACGGAATCGATCGCCAGGGCGCTCAGGATCGTGCCCGGGACCGTGAAGGTTCACCGTCGCAACATCTATCGCAAGCTCAAGATCAAGTCGCAGGCCGGCCTCTTCGCGCGTTTCGTCGAAATCATCGACGCACGCATCGGATAGCAGTCTGGCCTCAGGCCAGTTCGAATTGCTCCACGGCGCGAATGATGCCGTGCAGCTCGGCCAGAGCCTTCAGCCGGTCGATCTGCGAATAGCCGGGATCGATCCTGGCATTGCCGAGTCGGCAGGCATTCGATGAACAAAACCTTGTGCCCGTGTATCGGGGTCACATAGGAAATCATGGCGCCGTTGGGTCGGTCGGCATGCGGCCTTGGCCTCCCTTGCGGCGGCGCGCGTTAACCGTCTATCGTGCGGCTCCACAACCGCCGGCCAAGTATTGCGGCGGCAGATTGAGTGACGAAACGGATTTCAGGGACGGACGAAGTAGCGCATAGCCAATGGCCGACAAAACACAATTCGGACTGACTGCCCTCGACACAGTACCCCTGCATGAGAAGGTCTATCTGGAACTGGTGCGGGCGCTGATGTCGGGTCAGCTCCAGCCGGGCCAGAAGCTGACTTCGCGCAAGCTCGCCAAGGAGCTCGGCACCAGCGACATGCCGGTGCGCAGCGCCTTCATGCGGCTGCAGGCGCTCAGGGCGCTGAGCCCGATGCCGAACGGCAGCGTCGAGGTGCCGATGATCTCGGCAGATCGTTTCCAGCAGCTGACCGATGTGCGGACGGTCCTGGAAGGCACGGCCACCGAGCTCGCGACAAAATTTATCAATGGCAACAACCTGCGCGCCATCCGGCGTCATTGCGCCGAGCTCACCCAGGCCGCCCGCAGTGGCGACATCGACGACTATCTGCGCAAGAACCATGACTTCAAGTTCTCGATCTACCGCCACTGCGGCAACGAGCAGATGATCTTCCTGATCGAGACGGTATGGATGCAGGTCGGACCTTTCCTCCGCAACCTGCGCATCGGCTTCGAGGACGACCTCGCCGGCATCCTCGGCATCGACTATCATGAGGAGGTCGTGGCGGCGATCGAGGCCCAGGACGGCGAGCGGGCCCGCGCGGCCATCGTGCGCGATATCGACGAAGGTGCGGCGCACATTCTCAAGCAGGTCAGGTTCCCGGAACTGCGGCCCTAGGAAAAGCCTTCGAGATTGGCTGAAAGCGTCCAACTTCGTCATCCCAGGGCGAAGCGGGAGCGAAGCTCCGTCGCGGAGACCCTGGGATCCATGCCGTGACCTCGAGCGTAGAATGCGGCGGAGCAAAATTCTGGAACGCAGCAGCGTCTTTGAAGTCACGGTATGGATCCTATGGTCTGCGCTGCGCCGCGTCGCTTCGCTCCTTGCTCCGCCATAGGATGACGACGGGATGAGCGTTGCGGCCAATTTCCCAAATCCCGGCTTGGCTTTCTCTCGGCTTGTCGCTATGTTGCGATCGCAGATCGCATAATATGGACCCGAAATGCCGCCCGATATCCCGGCTAGTGAATTGAAAAAATGAAGTAAACCCGCCCGGAAATCTCCAGGGCGGCCTTCACGAACTCACAAGCTGAAAATGGATATCGTAGCCGAAATGGCTACAGAAAGAACCAGGGGCTGGAAATTGGGCGATGCAGTTGCGGACGTTTTGAACTGGCTTGAAAGCAGGAGCGATATCCAGAGCCTGAGGGCGGCTGTGTGCGACCTGAACGGGATCATGCGCGGCAAGCGCATCCCGGTCGAGCAGGCGCGCAAGGCGCTCGAAGGCAAGCTGCGCATGCCCTATTCGGCGATCGGGCTCGACATCTGGGGCGAGGACATCGAAGGCAACGCGCAGGTGTTCTCGACCGGCGATGCCGACGGGCTTTGCCAGTGGACAGGACGCGGCATCCTGCCCGTCGACTGGACGGCGCATCCGACGGCCCTTCTGCCGCTCTGGCTGGCGGATGATGCCGGCGCGCCCTATCTCGGCGACCCGCGCCGCGCGCTGGCCCGCATCCTCGACCGCTATGCGGCGCTTGGCCTGACGCCTGTTACCGCCACCGAACTCGAATTCTACCTCGTCGACCCGACGTCGCATCGGCCTGTCGGCCCTGTCTCGCCGATCACTGGCCGGCGTCTCGATTCCGACGCAGCGCTGTCGATCGACGAGATCGACGATTTCGAGGCCTTTATCCACGACGTCTACGAAGCCTGCCGCATGCAGGGCATTCCCGTCGACACGGCGATCGCCGAGAACGGCGTCGGCCAGTTCGAGATCAACCTCAACCACGTCCCCGACGCCTTGCGTGCCGCGGACGACGCCGTGCTCTTCAAGCGCACCGTCAAGGGCATCGCGCGCAAGCATGGCTTTGCCGCCTGCTTCATGGCCAAGCCCTATGGCGAACGTGCCGGCAACGGGTTCCATGTCCATTTCAGCGTGCTCGACAAAGAGGGCCGCAACATCTTCGACGACGGCAGCGACCAGGGCTCCGACGCCATGCGCCACGCGGTCGGCGGCCTGCTTGCCGCCATGGCCGAAAGCACGCTGGTGTTCGCGCCGCATTTCAATTCCTACCGGCGGCTGCGGCCGCGCTCCTATGCGCCGACCGCTGTCGCCTGGGGCTACGAGAACCGCATGGTGGCGATCCGTATTCCCGGCGGTCCGTCAGCCGCGCGCCGCATCGAGCATCGCGTCTCCGGCGCCGACGCCAACCCCTATCTGGTGCTGGCGGCGATCCTGGGCGCTGCCCTGATGGGCATCGAGCGGCAACTGTCGCCCGGCGAGCCGACCGGCGGCGAGGGACAGGGGCTGCCGCTTGCCAAACTGCCCCCGGACTGGGCCTCGGCGATCGCCGCGTTCGAGACCGGCAAGTGCGTCGCCGAAATCTTCCCGGCCGTCTTGCGCGACGCCTTCATCGCCTGCAAGCGCCAGGAACTGAACACCTTTGCGCTCAACGTCAGCGACTTCGAGATCGAGACCTATCTCGAAAGTGTTTAGGCCAGACGACCCGGCACGGGCTATTCTCCCGACCGCGCCCGCTGGCGTTCCTGCACGATGACTGCCAGGATCAGCAGCGCGCCCTTGGCGAGCAGCTGGTAGAAGGTCGGCACGCTGGTCAGGATCATGCCGTTGTTGAGGACGCCGATGATCAGCACCCCGAGCATGGCGCCGACGATCGTGCCCTTGCCGCCCTGCAGCGCGCAGCCGCCGAGGATCGCGGCGGTGATGGCCTCGAGCTCCAGCCCCTGGCTGCCGGACGCCGGTTGACCCGACATCGTGCGACTGGCGAGCACCAGGCCGGCCACCGCCGCGGCAAAGCCGCTCATCGCGTAGATCGATATCTGGTAGCGGCGGATCGGGATGCCGGCGAGCCGCGCCACCGTCGGGTTGCCACCGAGCGCGTAGATGTTGCGGCCGACGACCGTCTCGCGAGTGAAGACGATGAACGCCGCCATCGCGGCGATCAGCAGCCAGATGGCGAAAGGCAGGCCGAACAGCGTGCCGATGCCAAGCGCGCGCAGGCTGTCGCCGGTGATCGGGATCGAATTGCCGTTGTTCATCAGATAAGCGAGACCGCGGAAGGCGGACATCGTTCCAAGCGTCGCGATCACCGCATTGACCGGTCCGTAGACGATGATCAGCCCGTTGACGGCGCCCGCTACAAGTCCGGCGAGCAGGCCGGCGAGGATGCCGGCCGGGATCGAGCCGGTTTCCTGGGCGACCACGGCTAGCACCATGGTGCTCAAGCCGACGATCGATCCGACCGAGATGTCGAGCCCTCCCGACACGATGACGACGGTCTGCGCCATGGCGAGGATGCCGAGGATGGTGACCGCGAGCCCGATATTGATCAGGTTGCGCGGCGTGAAGAAGACGTCGGGTCGCAGCGCGCCGAAGATCGCCAACAGCACCACCAGCGCGATGAGCAGGCTGATGTTCTGCGCGCCGATGCGGCCAAACAGGCTTGCTGGCGCGCGTTCGCGGGTGGCCGTTACGGTATCGGTCACGACACTTTCCTTTCGATCGTCTCTTTCCCCGAGCGCATGGCAAGCGCCAGTACGGCCTCTTCGCTCGCCTCCTGCCACGGGAGCTCGCCGCTGATGCGTCCGCTCTGCATGACCAGGACGCGGTCGGCCAGGCCGAGCAGCTCCGGCATTTCCGAGGAGATGAGCAGGATGGCGAGACCCTGGTCGGCCAGGCTTTCGATGAGCCTGTAGATCTCCGCCTTGGCGCCGACATCGATGCCGCGCGTCGGCTCGTCAAGGATGAGCACCGCCGGCCCGCGCGCCTGCCAGCGCGCGAAGACGACCTTCTGCTGGTTGCCGCCGGAAAGCTTGCCGACCGCCTGTTCGATCGACGGCGTCTTGACCCTGAGCTCGGCGACGTGACGGGCGACCAGCGCACGCTCGCGCCTGCGGCTGAAGAAGCCGTAGCGCGACACCTTGTCGGGCACCACCAGGCTGACATTGTCGCGCACCGCCTGCATCAACAGCAGCGCCTCCTGCTTGCGGTCCTCCGGCACCAGCCCGATGCCTGCGGCAACCGCGTCGGCCGGCTCGCGCGGTTTGTAAGGCTGGCCGCCAACCGTCATCTTTCCGGACAGCAGCGGATCGAGGCCGACGATGGCGCGCGCGACTTCCGTCCGTCCCGCGCCGACCAGTCCGCCAAGCCCGACGATCTCGCCTGCCCGCACCTCGAAGCTGATCCCCTCGACACGGCGTGTCGTGACATCTTCCAGCGCCAGCCGGACCGGTCCCAGCGCGCGCTCCCTTCGGTTGAACAGGTCGCTCACCGGCCTGCCGACCATCAGCCGCACCATGCGCTGCTCGTCAAGCGCGGCGATCGGCTCGTCGGCGACGCGGCTGCCGTCGCGCATCACCACGCAGCGATCGGCAAGCTCGATGATCTCGCGCAGCCGGTGCGAGATGTAGATCACCGCGACGCCGTCAGCCTTGAGGCGCCGGATGACGCGGAACAGCCGCTGCGCCTCGTCCTCCGTCAGGGATGACGTCGGCTCGTCGAAGGCGAGCAGCCGCGCGCCCGGCCGCAGCGCGCGCATGATCTCGATGAGCTGCCTGAGCGCCGGGCTCAGGCCATGGCAGCGCTGCCCTGGCGAAAGCACGTCGACCACGCCGAAGGTGCCAAGCAGCTCAAGGCTGCGCCGCTCCAGATCCGCGCGGTCGAGAAAAATCCCGCCGCGCGCCCTGATGTCGCCGATGAAGATGTTCTCCGCCACCGTCAGTTCCGGGATGATCTCCGGTTCCTGGTGGATGACCCGGATGCCCGAGCCATGCGCGGCGCGCGGCGAGGTAAGCTGAACCGGGTGCCCGTCGACCAGCACGCGGCCGGTATCGGGGCGATGCTCGCCTTCCAGCACGCGCATCAGCGTCGACTTGCCGGCGCCGTTCTCGCCGATCAGCGCGGTGATCTCGCCGGCATTGAAGGCAATCGACACGTCGCGCAGCGCCTGCACGGCGCCGAAGCGCTTGCTGACGTTCTCGACGGAAACGACGGGCGCGGTCATGGGCGGGCGGCTCCCTTTGAAGCCGCCCGCCGCAATACCGAAGGAAAGCCTAGGACTTGCAACCGAGCGTGTCCTTGAACTTGGCGAAGTTCTCGCCGCTGATCAGCGTGGCGTCCTGGAAATAGTCCTTTTGCATTTCCTTGCCGGTGGCCTGGTCGTAGAGCGCCTGAATCGCCGCCGCGCCATGCTTGGCGCTGTCCAGCCACATCGTGCCGCGGAAGCCCGAGGGCTTGCCGGCGCCGAAGGCCTCGCAGGAACGCGAGCCGTCGATGCCGATGCCGATGACGTTCTCCGGCTTCATGCCGGCATTCTCCGTGGCGCGCACGCCGCCGAGCACGCCGTCGTCATTGCAGGAGTAGAAGATCCACTTCTCGGCATCGGGATTGGCGGTCAGCGTCGTCGACACCACGTCGATAGAGTTGACCATGGTGTTGTCATAGGGGATCGAGACGATGCGCGACTTGATCTCCGGGATCGCCGCGACCAGCGCTTCCTCCGCGCCCTTGTTGCGGCGCATGCAGGTGTCGGCCTTCTGGTCCTCGATCGAGCCGACGCGCACCTTCGAGAGGTCCTTATCCCAGCCCTCGGCCTTGGCGATACGAGCGATCTCGGCGCCGACCTGCTTGCCGATGTTGAGCGCGTTCATGCCGACATAGGCGACCGGCGTGCCGTCGGCGAAGGCGATGTCGTCGTCGACCGCGATCAGGCCGATCTTGGCGGCCTTGGCCTTGTCGGCGACGACCGGGCCGAGCGAGCGGTCCGGCACCACCACGGCGATACCTTTCACGCCGTCGCCGACATAGGTGTCGAAGGTGGTGACGGCGAGGTTGGCGTCGAACTGGACGTCCTGGACCAGCAGATCGACGCCGAGCTCGGCGGCCTTGTCCTTGGCGCCCTTCACCTCGCGGACGAACCAGGGATGGTCGCCCATCTTGTTGATGTAGCCGAACTTCATCTTGTCCTGCGCGCCGGCGCCGTGGACCGTCAACGCGACGACGGCTGTTGCCGCAACCGCAAGGCACACCTTGATCATGCTTTTCATTGGCTTCCTCCCAATCGATCCCGGCCGGCGGGATCTGACCTGCTTGAAACATCTGCCGGCGACCGGCCGCCGGCGCGAAACCTCATTCGTGGTAGAGAACCGAGCGCCCGCCATCGATGACGATGCAGGCCGCGTTGATGAACGGCGCCTCGTCGGAGCCGAGGAAGACGGCGGTCATCGCCACCTCCTCCGGCCGGCCGATCCGGCGCGGCGGGTGCAGATCATAGGTGCGCTGGCGCTCCGCCTGCGGGTCCGGAAATGTGTTCCAGTAGTCGACCGCGATCTGCGTCTCGATGTAGCCGGGCGCAATGGCGTTCACGCGAATACCTTCGGGCGCGTACTGGATGCCGAGCGACCGCACCAGGCCGAGCAGCCCGTGCTTGGCGACCGGATAGGGAAAGGTCGACGGGATGATTGCGAAGGAGTGGCAGGAGGCGATGGCGACGACCGAGCCCTGCTTCTGAGCCCGCATCGCCGGCAGCACCGCGCGCGCCGAATACCAGACACCGTCGAGATCGACGGCAAAGCAGCGCCGCCATTCCTCTTCGGTGGTTTCCAGCGGCTCGTGGAACACGTTGATGCCGGCATTGGCGACCAGGACGTCGATGCGGCCGAAGGCGCCGAGAGCCTGTTCGGCCATCGCCTCGCAGGACCTGCTGTCGGCGACGTCTGTCTCGACGAACAGCGACCGCGCGCCGCTTTCGGCCAGCGACGCGGCGACGTTTCTTCCAGTCGCCGCATCCTTTTCCGCCACGACGATCGCGGCGCCTTCCGCCGCCATCGAACGCGCCGTCGCCTCGCCGATGCCGCGCCCGGCGCCGGTGACTATGACGACCTTGTCCTTGAGACGCCCGACCATCGTCACCAGTCCGCGATGGTGCCGTCGGCAAGCACGGCGTTGGTGGTGTGCATGACTTCAGGCTTGTACGGATGCCGGGCGGCGACCGCCTCGTCGACCTCGACGCCGAGCCCGGGCGCGTCCGGCACCTGCCAGCAGCCGTCGACCATGCGGATCGGCCCCCTCACCACCTCGAAATACCAGGGCACGGCGCCGACCATCTCCTCCTGAATCAGATGGTTGGGCGTCGAGACGGCGAAATGCAGCGCCGCCGCGCCGGCGATCGGGCCGAGTGGATTGTGCGGCGCGACGCCGACGGAGACCGCCTCGGCCATCGCCGCGATCTTCTTGGCCTCGAGCAGGCCGCCGCAATGGCAGATGTCCGGCTGCACGATGTCGACTGCCCTTGCCCGGAACAGATCGTCGAATTCGGGCCGGTCGACCAGCCGCTCGCCGGTGGCGATCGGCACGCGCGACTTGGCGGCGAGCTGCGCCAGGGCGCGGGTTTCGCCAGGCGGCAGCGGCTCCTCGATGAACATCGGCCGGTAGGGTGCCAGCGCGTCGATATAGGCGAGCGCGGTTGAAGCCGAGGCGGGACGCCCGTGGAAGTCGACCATGATCTCGACCTCGGGGCCGACCGCCTTGCGCAACGCCTCCATGAGCCGGCCGACCTTGTCGACCTCAATGAGCGGCGCATGATAGTGGCTGTAGGGAATGAAGACGGCCTTCAGCGCGCGATAGCCCCTGGCCACCACCTCGGAGGCGCGCTGCACCAGTGGCTCGGCGTCCAGCGTCTCGTAGACGGCACGCATGTCGCCGAGGCCGAGATGGGTATAGACCTTGACCCGGTCGCGCACCTTGCCGCCGGTGAGCCGCCAGACCGGCTGATCGAGCCATTTGCCAAAAATGTCCCAGAGCGCCAGCTCGATGCCGGAAACAGCCGACATGCCGATGACGCCGAGCCGCCAGAACGAGTGCTTCTTGAGGATGCGCACCGCCTGTTCGATATCGCGCGGATCGCGACCGATCAGAAGCGGCGCCAGGTCGTTGACGGCGCCGACGACAGCCTGGGTCTTCCACTCCAGCGTTGCTTCGCCCCAGCCGTAAAGGCCCGGCTGATCAGTCTCGACGCGCACGAACACCCAGTTGCGCATATCCGCGTTCACGACGCGCGTGGTGATGGCCACGATCCTCAAGCGCAACTCCTCCCAGACGCAATTAGATCATATGAAATGCGAATATCATACGATCAAAAATGGCGTCAAGGCGGAAACGTCAGCCCTTGGCGTGGAGATCGTCGGCGGCGATGTCGAGCAGCCTGTTCATGGCGGCGCGGGCGCCGGCGGTGTCGCGGATGCGGATCGCCTCCAGCACCGCGGCATGGGCGGAAAGCGCGCGCGACTGCGCTTCCATCAACGGGTTGGTGACGAGGAAAGTGGCGCGCAACGCTGCCTCCAGCATGCCGACCAGGCCCTTGAGCACGACGTTATGGCTGGCGGCGATGACGCCCTTGTGGAAGGCAAGATCCGCCTGGCAGACGGCGTTGAGGTCGCCCGGGATGTTTTCGCGCATGCCGACGACGGCGCGCTCGATCTCGGCGAGGTCGGCGGCGCTGGCGCGTCTGGCCGCCAGTTCGGCCGCCGCGGGCTCGAAGATGCGGCGCGCCTCAAGCAGGCCGGAAACCAGCTCCTCATCATCCTGGATGGACGGGTGCCAGCCGAGCACAACCGGATCGAGCAGCCGCCAGCTGTCGCGCGGCAGCACGCGCACGCCAGCGCGCCGTCTGGCCTCGACAAGGCCTTTCGCCGACAGCACCTTGACCGCTTCCCGAACCGAGGTGCGGCTGACGCCCAGCATGGCGCAGAGCTCCTCCTCGCGCGGCAGGGCAGCACCGGGAGCATAGTCGCCGCCTAGGATACGGCTGCCCAGCACGCTGACGACGGCGTTGTGCACGCTTGCCCCGCCCTGGTCGATCGAAGGCATCCAGCCGGTTGCATCCGAAGGAACGATGGTTTCCACGCAATCCTCTCCCGGCGAAAGCCGCTGCGGTCTGTTGTATGAAACGTTAGGTCTTATGTAAATCGTCTATTCATACGATGAATAGCCGCGAGACAACAAGTCGAGGTTTCCGACCGAGGAAGCAGCCGCTGGCAACGGATTCAGCGCGCCGCCCATACCAGTCCGCGGCGCAGGATCGTCCGCATCTGCGGCACCTCGAATTCCTTGGCCACGTGGCCGAGCGACGAATAAAACACGCGTCCCTTGCCATGCCGGCGCTTCCACACCACCGGCATGACGACGCCGTCGATCCACGGCGCGTATTCGCCCGAGAAGGTGGTGGTGGCCAGCACCTCGTTCGAGGGGTCGACATGCATGTAATATTGCTCGGAGCGGTAGGCGAAGTCGTCGATGCCATTCATGATCGGGTCGTCGCGCCGCAGGATATTCACCCGATAGTCGATGATGTTGCCGGGATGGGCGACCCATTGCCCGCCGCACATGAACTGGTAGTCCGTCGATTCGCGAAACGCGTCGCCCATGCCGCCATGGAAGCCGCCCAGGCCGACGCCGTTTTCGACCGCTTTGGTGAGATTGGCCTCTTCGGCCTTGGCGATCTTGGACATGGTGAAGATCGGCACGATCAGGCTGAGCTCGGCGACCGCCGGATATGCGAACGCCGCGGTCGTGTTCTCCACCCGCACGGCAAAACCTTCCTCCTCAAGCATAGCCTTGACGGCATGCGCCCCGGCCTCGGGTTCGTGCCCTTCCCAGCCGCCCCATACGATCAGCGCCTGCCGCATTTTTCTCTCCGTCAGCTTGGTTCTATTCAATCGAGAAGATTTCGGACGTCAACGCAAGTCAGCAAAAAAGACCTGAGGGGGGTTTGCCTAAGGGCACGAGCGGCTTTGCGACGACAAAACACGAACCGTCCAAACGCGACGCGCTTTTTGCGCCAACTCAGCCTGAGCAGCCTGTCGAAGCATTGGTCGAAAGATATGCTGGCGGGGAGGTGACACCCCGATCGCGGGAACCAGATTCAGTTAAGGGTCGCTGGTGGCCGAGCAGATTCGTAATCGTCACCAACTCGAAGGACATGATCATGATGATTCTCGCCTTCGGCGCTGCGGGAAATTTTGCGGGCAGTGTAATTCCCGCCCTCGCCGCGCGAGGTGCGCGCGTCCGCGCCTTCATCCGCAAGCCTGAGCAGTCCGAACTGGTACGCGGCCATGGCGCAAGTCACCATCGGCGACCTCCGCGATCGAGCAGCCTTGGACGCAGCGCTAAAGGATATGGGCGCCGTCTTCTATATCGCCCCGGCCTTCATTCCCGGCGAAGCTGATGTGGGAAAAAATGTCGTGGAGGCTGCCATCGACGCCGGCGTGCGGCGGTTCGCGTTCTCAGCCGTGATCCATCCGGTGCTCTCGGACCTCGTCAATCATGTCGCCAAAGTGCCGGTCGAGGAGGCCGTTCTTACCTCTGGCCTGGAATATACGTTCCCCCATCCGGCGCGCTACTTTCAGAACTACGCTGCATTCTGGCCGAAAGTCGTGAAGGAGGGCGTGCTTGCGGAGCCTTGGTCGTCCGAGACCCGCTTCTCACTGGTCGACTATCGCGATGTCGCCGAGGTCGCGGCAATAGCCCTGACTGAAGAGCGGCTGCTTTTTGGCACGTTCGAACTCTGCGCACCCGGGCAACTTAACCGCCTCGATGTCGCTGCCCTGATGAGCGATGTGCTGGGTCGCAAAATCAGGGAGCGTCGCGATCCCGATGTGCTCGGCGATGTTCCCCAGGGCTTGAGGGCGATGTTCGATCACTACGATCACCACGGCCTGCTCGGCAACCCACTGACACTACGTGCGATCCTGGGTCGGGAGCCACGGCGACCGAGAGCCAGGCCGTCACGCCCGCTCCCGAGCGGAAGCCCATGAGCAGGGCGATCAGCACGACCACCGCGAGCGAGATTAGACTGGCGGTCAGCGAGGTCAGTACATGCGCCCACAGCACCGACGACCGAGCGATCGGCATGGACTGGAACCGCTCGAAGATACCGCTCTTCATGTCAACGAAGAGCCGGAATGCGGTGTAGGCGGTGCCCGAAGCAACCGTGATGAGCAGAATGCCGGGCAACTGGTAATTCACGTAAGAATCCGAACCCGTGTCGATCGCGCCGCCGAAGACGTGGACGAACAGCAGCATCATGGCGATCGGCATGATGCGGTCGTGATGATGGTATCTGGGCTGCGCGCCTATTTTTTGTCCACGCCAGTGTGGCTAATGAAGAAGTCAGTCATGTCCATTTCCTGGCTGGGTCCCGGCAAATTCGAGCCATTGCATGCGTCGGATGGTTAGGTCCGCGAACAGAAAAAGTCCATGCGAAAGGGGTGGATCGAGGTCCCACACATCGTTCATTGATGAACGTTGACGGGCGACGTGCGGCAGTTCACCTTTCGTCGGCTTGCCCATTTGAGCGCCTTCACATCGGAATCGCATCACGCCCCATGCAAGACAAGACAATCCAGCCGACAAGTCAGGCTCAAAGGAACAATCAGAGCCATGCCGTCAGCGCGGACCTGATCGCCGTTGTCATTGCGGTGACCGATGGTGAGCCACGCGTCCTCACCATCGGAGAGGCTCAAGCGTTGCCGTCCGGTCCTTTTGAGCTCGGCCATCGTTCCCTGCAGTCGGGGCTGAGGGCGTGGGTGGAGCGGCAGACCGGTCATCCGCTGGGCTACATCGAACAGCTCTACACCTTTGCCGACCGCGACCGAACTGGTGACGAGCGCGTGATCTCGATCAGCTATCTCGGCCTGACGCGAGAAGAGCAGGCCGATAGGTCCGCAGCGCATAGCTGGCGAGGCTGGTACGACTATTTTCCGTGGGAAGATCACCGCGCGGGCGTGCCGTCTATCTTGCGTGACATCCTTGTGCCCCGACTTTCCGCTTGGGCGGACGAAGCCGAGGATCTTGGCGTGCGCCGCGATCGCCGGCAGCGCGTGGCATACGCCTTCGACCTGGATGATCGTGACTGGAACGAGGAACTCGTGCTGCAGCGATACGAGTTGCTCTATGAGGCCACGCTGGTGGCGGAGGCCACGCGCGGCAGGGACGGCGGCAGTCCGTCTGTGCCCGGTCGGCCAATGATTGCCGACCACCGCCGCATTCTGGCGACCGGTATCGCCAGGCTGCGGACCAAGATCAAATACCGCCCCGTGGTGTTCGAACTGATGCCGCCGGCATTCACACTGCTGCAGTTGCAGCGCACGGTTGAAGCGCTCGCCGGCAGGCTCGTGCACAAGCAGAACTTCCGGCGTCTCATCGAACAGCAGGATCTGGTCGAGGAAACGGGCGAGACGGTGTCGGAAACACGAGGGCCTCCGGCCAAACGCTTCCGCTTCCGCCAGACGGTTCTGGCGGAACGAACTGTCGCAGGGACGAAATTGCCACTTTCACGCGCTTGACATTTAATATGCTCAAGTTAAGCATATGTCCTGATTATACTCAACAAGAGCATAATGAGGGCAAGGCATGCTCAACGCCTCCACGCGCACAGCCGCGCTCTACGACCGCGTGCGGCGGGTCATTCCACCGATCGAGTGGCCAGCCTTCACCGATGATATCGAGGCCGTTCTCGATCTGAAGCAGCAGCGAAATGCCGTCATCCTGGCGCATAACTATCAGACGCCGGAGATCTTCCACTGCGTCGCCGACATCGTCGGCGACAGCCTGGCGCTGGCCCGCAAGGCGATGTCGACCGAAGCGGACGTCATCGTGCTGGCCGGCGTGCATTTCATGGCCGAGACAGCGAAGCTGCTCAATCCGCAAAAAACGGTGCTCATTCCGGACACGGCAGCCGGCTGCTCGCTCGCCGATTCTATTACCGCCGAAGATGTCCGTCTCATGCGGCAGCGCTACCCAGGCGTACCAATTGTCACCTACGTCAACACTTCCGCCGCCGTGAAGGCTGAGTCCGACATCTGCTGTACCTCCGGCAATGCCAAGGCCGTGGTGGAGTCGCTGGGGGTTCCCCGGGTGATCATGCTGCCGGATGAGTACCTGGCCCAGAACATCGCCACCCAGACCGACGTGGAGATCATCGCCTGGAAAGGGCATTGCGAGGTGCATGAGCGCTTCACGCCTGCCGACATCCGCCAGTTGCGCGAGGACCATCCGGGTGTGACGGTGCTGGCGCATCCGGAATGCCCGCCGGAAGTGGTCGCCGAAGCTGACTTCTCCGGTTCGACTGCCGCCATGTCGGATTATGTCGGAAGGCAAAAACCGCCCCGCGTCGTGCTGATGACCGAGTGCTCGATGAGCGACAACGTCTCGGTCGAGCATCCCGAGGTCGAGTTCATTCGGCCCTGCAATCTGTGCCCGCATATGAAGCGGATAACGCTCGCCAACATCCGTGCGGCGCTGGAGCAGAACCGCCATGTCGTGACCGTCCCACCCGCAATCGCCGGGCGCGCTCGGCTGGCCGTCGAGCGGATGCTGGCAGTATGAGCATGGACGTCCGCGACCTCGGCGGCCGGCCGGTCATCATCGGCGCCGGCATAGCCGGGCTGATGACGGCGCTGCAGCTGGCGCCCGAGCCGGTGCTTCTGCTTTCGAGATCGCCGCTTGGCGCGGACGCGTCCAGCATGTGGGCGCAGGGGGGGCTTGCCGCCAGCCTTGGTGATGATGACGATCCGGCGCTCCACCTTTCCGACACGCTCGCCGCAGGTGATGGTCTTTGCGATGCGCAAGCGGCAAGGCGCATCGTGTACGCCGCGCCCGCCGCGATCGAATATCTGGCACGCTTTGGGGTTCGTTTTGATCGGACGCCGGCGGGCGCTCTTCGTCTCGGGCTGGAAGCCGCGCACACGCGCCGGCGCATCGTTCATGCCCGGGGTGACGGCAGCGGCCGGGAGGTCATGCGCGCCCTTATCGCCGCCGTTGGCTCCACGCCGACAATAGCGGTCATCGAGGGCTTCGAGGCGCGTCGCCTGGCCATGGAGGACGGTAGAATCGCCGGTGTTCTGGCGAGCGGCCCCACAGGTCCGGCGTTCCTCGCGACGGCACGGGTCGTTCTCGCCACCGGCGGGATCGGCGGCCTGTTCCATGACTCGACCAACCCGTTGGGCAGCTGCGGACAGGGCCTGGCGCTCGCAGCGCATGCGGGAGCCGTCCTTGCCGACCTGGAGTTCATCCAGTTCCACCCGACCGCGCTTGACGGGCCGGGCCGTCCGATGCCGCTCATCAGCGAGGCGGTTCGCGGCGAAGGTGCGGTGATCGTCGACGAGACGGGCCGACGTTTCCTCGACGGCGTGCGAGGGGCGGAACTCGCGCCGCGCGACATCGTCGCGCGCGCTGTCTGGAAGCATCTCGCGGACGGCCATCGCGTCTTCCTCAACGTCCGCGAAAGGCCCGGCCCGGAATTCGCGCGGCAATTCCCGACAATCGCGTCAGCCTGCAAGAAGGCCGGCATCGATCCGGTGCGTGATCTCATGCCGATCCGGCCGGCGCAGCACTATCATATGGGTGGCGTCGCCGTGGACGGCTCCGGTCGCACCTCCGTCACGGGTCTCTGGGCCTGCGGCGAAGTCGCCTCGACCGGGCTGCACGGCGCCAACCGGCTTGCCAGCAATTCCTTGACCGAGGCCGTCGTCTGCGCGCGTTGGGTCGCCGAGAGCATCGCGGGAACCCCTGCCCACCGAACAAAGCCGGCGATTGCAAGCGACCGCCCTTCGCCCGACCCGACAACCGTGCGCCCTCTTCTATCGCGCGCGCTCGGCGTCTTGCGGGACGGTGAGGCATTGAAAGCAGCCGCACGCGCCTTGTTGCCACCGGCCGAGCGCAAGGACGCGGCATCCGACCCGGCGGCCGTTGGGCTGATGATCGCGATTGCCGCCTTGCGGCGTCGCGAAAGCCGCGGCGCCCACTACCGGACGGACTTTCCTCATCACGCGGCCGTTGCCCGGCGCTCCGAAATCACCCTCGAAGCCGCCCTGGCGGCAGCGCGGGAACTCGCACCAGTGCTGGAAGGCGTCACATGATTGACCTCTCGCCACTTCCAACAATCATGCTCGAGCCCCTGGTGCAGGCAGCGCTCCTCGAGGACCTTGGCAGGGCCGGCGACCTGACCTCGGACGCCGTCGTACCGAAGGACTATCATGCGACAACCGTGCTGACTGCGCGCCAGGCCGGAACTATCGCCGGGCTCGATCTGGCGATGCTCGCTTTCAAGCTGATCGACCAAAATGTCGAGATGACAGTGGAACGAGCGGATGGCAGCGACGTTGCGCAGGGTGAGACCATCGCATCGGTCAGCGGTCCGGCACGGGCCATTCTCACCGCGGAACGAACAGCACTCAATTTTCTCTGCCATCTGAGCGGCATCGCCACGGCGACGGCATCGGTCGTCAATGCGATCCGCGAGCACAAAGCAAAGATCGTGTGCACGCGCAAGACGACACCCGGCTTGCGGGCGGTCGAAAAATACGCCGTGCGCGCCGGTGGCGGCTCCAATCACCGTTTTGGTCTCGACAACGCCATCCTGATCAAGGATAACCACATTGCCATCGCCGGCAGCATTCGCGCGGCGATCGAGCGGGCGCGAGTGAGCGTCGGCCATCTCGTCAAGATCGAAGTCGAGGTCGATACGCTGGCCCAGTTGGAAGATGTCCTGCTCTTCGCCCCCGACGCCGTTCTGCTCGACAATATGTCGATCGACGAGTTGCACCAGGCTGTAGCATTGGTTGCGGGCCGGTCGGTCACAGAGGCTTCTGGCAGAATCACTGCCGCGATTGCGCCAGCCGTTGCCGCAACCGGTATCGATCTGATTTCCATCGGCTGGTTGACTCACAGCGCGCCGATCCTCGATATCGGCCTCGACTACCGTGAGCCTTGATCGTCGAGGCTGACCATCTACCCTACCCAGCTTCTCTCGACCATGGTCCGCCATTCAAAGGCACCCGTGTCGCCACAACGCAAGGAACAGGATGGAAATGCGCGCAGCAATTTCGGAAAAGACCATTCCTGAAGCTCAATCCTTCGACCACCACCGGATGTGGACATTGGAAGAAGCCCAGGCTCTCCACGACGCGCCTTTCAACGACCTTTTGTTTCATGCCCAAATCGTCCACCGCCAGAATTTCGACCCCAACAAGGTCCAGCTCAGCCGGCTTCTCAGCATCAAGACAGGCGGATGTCCGGAGGATTGCGGCTATTGCAGCCAGTCGGCGCATCACGACACGGGCCTGAAGGCGTCGAAGCTGATGGAGGTCCGGCGCGTCATCGCCGAAGCGACCAAGGCGCGTGACGCCGGCGCCACCCGCTATTGCATGGGCGCTGCCTGGCGAAACCCCAAGGCGCGCGACATGGATGCGGCGGTGGCGATGGTCGAAGGCGTCAAGGCGCTCGGTATGGAAACCTGCATGACGCTCGGCATGCTCGACCTCGGCCAGGCGCAGCGGCTGAAAGAGGCTGGCCTCGACTACTACAACCACAACATCGACACTTCCGAGCGCTACTACAGCGAGATCATCTCGACCCGCACCTTTGCCAACCGGCTGGACACACTGGCCAATGTCCGCGACAGCGGTATCAAGGTCTGCTGCGGCGGCATTGTCGGCATGGGCGAAGAAACGGCCGACCGGATCGACATGCTGGTGACGCTGGCCAATCTGCCGGAGCATCCGGAAAGCGTTCCAATCAACATGCTGATCCCGATCGCCGGCACTCCGCTTGCCGACGCCAGACCGATCGAGCCGATCGAATTCGTGCGCGTGATCGCGCTGGCACGCATCATGATGCCGAAATCGCATGTCCGACTTTCCGCCGGCCGCACTGCCATGACTGACGAGATGCAGGCGCTATGTTTCTTTGCCGGCGCCAATTCGATCTTCGTCGGAGACACGCTGCTGACGGCGGACAATCCCGGCGAGGACAAGGATAGCCTGCTGCTCAGGCGTCTCGGGATCGAGCCGATGGAACTCGAGGCGCAGTGAGCGGGGCACCCCTCGCCCGCTATGACGCGACCTTGCAGGGGCTGGCGCGCAAGGACCGGCTGCGGACGCTTTCGCCGCGCGCCGGCCTCGACTTCTCGTCGAACGACTATCTCGGGCTTGCCTCCTCCAAAAGACTTGGCGAAGCGGTTGCGGCGGCCATCGCGCGGGGCACGCCGGTAGGCGCCACCGGATCGCGGCTGCTGCGCGGCAATGCGCCGGAGCATGAGGAACTGGAGGCAGACGCAGCGACGTTCTTCGGAGCCGACCGCGCACTGTTCTTCGGCAGCGGTTACCTCGCCAACTTCGCTCTGCTGACCGCGCTGCCGCAAAAGGGCGACCTTTTGGTCCTCGACGAACTGGCCCACGCCAGCATGCATGAGGGCGCGCAGGCCGGGCGTGCCCAGTTCGTGCTGGCCGCGCACAACGACGCCAACGCGGTCGAGGATGCGATCACGCGCTGGCGCGCCGAAGGCGGCGTAGGACGCGTCTGGATAGCGGTCGAAAGCCTTTACAGCATGGATGGCGACTGCGCGCCGCTGGAGAGCTTCGTCGCGCTTGCCGATCGGCACGAGGCATTCCTCGTCGTCGATGAGGCGCATGCCACCGGCGTCTGGGGACCGGACGGCCGCGGCTTTGCCGCTGCTTTCGAGGGCCGCGACAACATCGTTGCGCTGCATACCTGCGGCAAGGCGCTTGGCGCCTCCGGAGCGCTTGTCACCGCTCCACGAACGCTGTGCGACTATCTCGTCAACCGGTGCCGGCCATTCATCTACGCCACCGCGCCATCGCCGCTGATGGCAGTCGCGGTGCGCGAAGCGCTCGCCATGCTGTCGGATGAGCCTGTGCGCCGTATTCAGTTGCAGGAACGCGTTGCCTCGGCGGGCCGCCAACTGGCCGACCGCTGCGGCGTGAAACCCAGCGGGTCGCAGATCCAGCCCTTTGTCATTGGGGACAACAGGCGCACGATGGCGGTGGCGGCGGCACTGCAGGCACGCGGCTTCGACATCCGCGGCATTCGTCCGCCGACTGTGCCCGAGGGCACGTCGCGGCTGCGCATTTCGCTGACGCTCAGCGTCGACGAAGCCGACATTTCGGCCATGGTCGAGGCGCTCGTCGAGGTGTTGGCCTCGGCATGACCAAGCGCATCGTCATCACCGGAACGGATACCGGCATTGGCAAGACGGTGTTTTCGGCAGGACTCGCCGGCCTGCTCGACGGTTTCTACTGGAAGCCGGTGCAATCGGGCCTCGACGGCGAAACCGACAGCGAGGTTGTGGAACGGCTCGCCGGCCTGCCGCCGGGGCGCGTGCTGCCCGAAGTGTATCGCCTGAAGGAGCCGCTGTCGCCGCATCGTTCAGCCGAACTCGACGGCGTCGCGATAGACGTCGCAGAGCTCTCGCTTCCGGCCTTGCCGGGTCCGCTCGTCATCGAAGGCGCCGGCGGACTGATGGTGCCGCTCAACCGGCAGACAAAGTTCATCGACATATTCGCGCAATGGCGGCTGCCGGTCATTCTATGCGCCCGCACAGCGCTCGGCACGATCAACCACACTCTGCTGTCGATCGAGGCCCTGCGAGCCCGCTCAATTCCGCTCATCGGCATCGCCTTCATTGGCGAAGAGGTGGCCGATACGCAAAGGACAATCGTGGAATTCAGCGGCGTGCCACAACTCGGCAGGCTGCCGCTGCTCGATCCGCTGACGAACGAAACGCTGAGGGAAGCGATGGTTGCCGGCTTTGATCTTGCCTCGATTGCCGGAGGCGAATGATGTCGCAGTCTCAGGTCTGGCATCCGTTCACCCAGCATGCGCTCGAAAAGGCGATCCCTGAAATCGTCCTGACTGAAGGCGCCTATCTCCACAAGGCCGACGGCGCGCGCATCCTGGACGCCATTTCCTCCTGGTGGGTCGTCACGCATGGACACCGCCATCCCCGCATCATGAAGGCTATCGAGACGACCGCGTCGAGCCTCGACCAGATCATCTTCGCCAGCTTCACCCACGAGCCGGCCGAACGCCTGGCCAAGGCGCTTGTCGGCCTCGCTCCCTCCGGACTCGACCGGGTGTTCTATTCCGACAGCGGCTCGACCTCCGTCGAAGTCGCGCTGAAGATGGCCCTCGGCTATTTCCGCAACATCGGCGCGCCGCGCTCGCGCCTCGTCGTCATGGAGCACAGCTATCATGGCGACACCATCGGCACGATGAGCGTCGGCGCCCGCGGTGTGTTCAACGCCGCCTACGAGCCGTTGCTGTTCGAGGTCGACACCATTCCCTTCCCGGCTGCCGGGCGCGAGCAGGAGACGCTCGATCGGTTCGAGGCGGTGTCCCGCGACCGGCACGCCGCCGCGCTGATCGTCGAGCCGCTGGTGCTCGGCGCCGGCGGCATGCTGATGTATCCGGCCTGGGTTCTGGCCGAATTGAGGAAGATCACTGAGGCCTCCGGCACGCTGCTGATCGCTGACGAGGTGATGACCGGCTGGGGCCGCACCGGAACCATGTTCGCGTGCGAGCAGGCCTCGATTTCACCGGATATCCTGTGCACCTCAAAGGGCCTGACCGGCGGCGTTATCCCGCTGGCGGCGACGCTCGCCACCGATGCCATCTTCCAGGCCCATTATTCCGAGGACCGGAAGAAGACCTTCTTCCACTCGAGTTCCTACACCGCCAATCCGATTGCCTGCGCGGCAGCACTCGCCAATGTCGAGATCTGGCGTGACGAGCCGGTGGCCGAGAGGATCGCGGCCCTGAGCGTGATGCAGGCCGCCAGGCTGCAACGCTTTCGGGACAATCCATATTTTACCGACTGCCGCGCCACGGGAACGATCGCAGCGCTCGACCTCCGAGCCGGTTCCGCAGGCTATCTGGCCGAGATCGGCCCGAAGCTGCGGACTTTCTTCCTCGACCAGGGGCTGCTTGTGCGCCCGCTCGGCAATGTCCTCTATCTTCTCCCGCCATATTGCATCACAGGCGACGAGCTCGAACGCCTCTATGACGCCATCGAGGAGGCCGGCGAACGCTTCGGCGCGAAACCATGAGCGCATCGTCGCGCATTCTCGGGTTTGGTCATCATGCGCCGTCGCGCAAAGTGGAGAACCCGGAAATCGAAGATCGTCTCGGGCTCGAGCCCGGCTGGATCGAGCGGCGCACCGGGATACGGTCACGCTTCTGGGCAACGGACGAAGAGACGCTGTCTGGTCTTGCCACGCAGGCCGGCGACATGGCGCTGGCGAACGCCGGCATCGACCGCGGCGATATCGGGCTGCTGTTGCTCGCCACTTCGACGCCCGACCATCTTCTGCCGCCAAGCGCGCCGCTGGTCGCACATCGGCTCGGGCTCGGGCGGGCGGGCGCGGTCGATCTGACCGGCGCCTGCGCGGGCTTCATCTATGCGTTGATGTTCGCGGACGGATTCACCCGCCTGCACGGCAAAGCGAGCCTTGTTATTGCCGCCAATATCCTCAGCCGTCGCATCAATCCGGCCGAGCGCGCCAGCGCCGTGCTGTTTGCTGATGCCGCCGGCGCGTTGGTAATTGGTCCGTGCGAGGACCCGCATCGGGGCATTCTCGGTGATGCCGCCGGCGCGTTGGTAATTGGTCCGTGCGAGGACCCGCATCGGGGCATTCTCGGCGCATCGGTGGATTCCGACGGCTCGCGCTACGGGCTGATCCAGATACCCGCTGGAGGAAGCAACACGCCGTTTCATAGCGACCTCGACCTGGCGCAAACGCGCATGACGATCACCGACGGCCGCGAAGTGTTCGCAAAGGCCGTGGACATGATGACTGTATGTTCAAAGGACGCGCTCGCCGCAGCCCAGATGCCGCCGCAGGACATCGGCCGGTTCGTGCCGCATCAGGCCAATGCCCGCATTTTCGACGCGGTCGGGAGAAACCTCGGAATAGCGGATCGAGCAATCGTCAAGACGATCGCCGACTACGGCAACTCTTCCGCCGCGACGATACCACTCTCCCTGTCGCTGGCCAATCAGACGGAGCCATTTCGGCCGGGCGAGAAAATTCTTCTGGCGGCAGCGGGTGCGGGTCTCAGCGGCGGCGCTCTAGTGGTCGGAATTTAGCGGGGCGACCGGTCGCGCTGGGACTTGTCATGAATGATTGATAGGACAACAGCCCAATGCGAAAGATAGTCGCCGGCAAGCTGCACGGCATTCACGTCACCGAAGCGAACCTCAATTACCATGGTTCGATAACGCTGGACCCTGACCACTGCGAAGCGGCCGGGATCCTGCCGATGGAATTTGTGGAGATATGGAACAAGAATTCCGGTGCGCGGATTTCGACCTATGTCATTCTCGGCGAACGCGGCTCACGATGCTGCTGCATCGTTAACGGGGCGGCGGCTCGCACCTGCCAGCCAGACGACCAGATCATTGTCTGCAACTCGATCTATCTGGACGAAGCGCAAATCACCTCGCTGAAGCCGCGGATCGTCACCTTCGACCAGGACAACCGCATACGCGACCGCCTGAGCTACTCAGTCAATCTCGACGCATATGGCCGATACAGTTTCTCCATCCTTGACGAGGCGAATGCGGCTTTGGCCATTCCAGCCCTGGTTGGCGGCGAATAACCCATTGCCGACACCTGCGCGAACTCCCGCTGGCCTGTTTTCGGCCAACATGCACCACGGCCTTTCCCATCAGAACGGGCCTGCCAACGACGTCCTTTCCGGCACTATTTTGAAGTCGTGACGCGAGCGGGTGGCCGTCAGGTGCGACCTGAGAACATAGTTTCTATTTATCGCAAAGGTCCGCTACTGCCGGGCGCGCCCAGCATTTTCTCGATCTCCGGCGCGGAGATCGGTTTGCTGAAATGATAGCCTTGCATCTCATCGCAATTGTTCTTGCGCAGGAAGGTCACCTGGTCGTCCGTTTCGACGCCCTCTGCAATGACCCTCATGTTTAGCTTTTGTCCCAATGAAATCACGGCGCCGGCGACAGCCTGATCGTTCTCATCGTCGACGACGTCATTGATGAAAGACTTGTCGATCTTTAGCCGCGCCACCGGAAAGGTCTTGAGCGCGCTGAGGCTCGAATAGCCCGTTCCGAAATCATCGATCGAGATCTGAACGCCCTGGTCTTGCAGTTCGTTCATCGTGGCGACTGCGAGGTCCACATCCTGCCTGATAAGGCTTTCGGTAACCTCCAGCTCAAGATAGCGGGCCTCCAGGCCGCTGTCCTTCAGCGCGTTGACGACGCGACCGACCAGATTCCTTTCCCGGAATTGCCGCGCGGATACGTTCACGCAGACAGCTATCTGCGGCAGGCCGGCGTCTTGCCAGGCCTTGTTCTGTCGGCACGCTTCATGCAGGACCCAGTCGCCGATCGGCACGATCAGGCCCGTCTCCTCGGCCGTCGGAATGAAGACGGCCGGTGACACGGTGCCTCGCGTCGGATGCCGCCACCGCAGCAACGCCTCGACCGCAAAGACGTGCCCGGTGCGAAGGTCGATTTGCGGCTGATAGAGCAAGGTGAATTCCGAGCGGGCCAATGCGTTTCGCAACTCCTCCTTGAGCACGAATTTTTCATGTGCCTTGGTGTTGAAGTCCGGTTCGAAGAATTGGAAATTGTCGCGGCCGAACTCCTTCGCGCTATACATAGCCGCATCGGCATTGGCCAAGAGTGCGTCCGGGTTCGCCCCATCCTTTGGGTAGTTTGCGATACCGATGCTGGCCGTCGCCCGCAGCCGATGCTTTCCTAGCTCGATCGGCTCAGCGAGCACGGCCTGGATCTTTCGCACGGTCTCGGAGGCGCTATCGACATCCGTCGGTTGGTCGGACAGAACGATGACGAATTCGTCACCGCCGAGCCGCACGACGGTATCGGTTGGCCTGACGCATCGGACCATGCGGCCAGCGACGGTCTTCAGGAGCTCGTCTCCGGCATTGTGGCCGAGCGTGTCGTTGACCAGCTTGAAGTTGTCCAGATCGATGAACAACACGGTCAGCAGGCTCGTCCGTCATCGCCACGCAGACGGTCGCGCAGATGGCTCCGCTCTGGGCGATTGAGGAAACCGTCCGCGGCAAGGATGCCGCAGCCAGGATGGAAGCCCGCCAGGACAAATCGGCATCGGTTGTCGCCGCGCTCTTTGCCCGGTGGGAAAAGGAACTGCCCAGGCTATCGGGCAAGTCGAAGCTTGCCGAGGCGATCCGCTACGCGCTGGGCCGCCGCGCTGCGCTCGAACGCTTCCTTGCCGACGGCCGCATCGAGCTGGACTCCAACACGGTCGTAACCGCCCGGTTGTTACCGCGGAGATTTCGCTTTGATGCGAGCGATGA